>JAIWNQ010000093.1 GCA_020216745.1 Candidatus Hydrogenedens sp. | reverse complement strand
GGTATGTATCACGCACTTATAGGTATATCTGCTTTGCCCGCCAGCCTTATTTTCGGTGTATTTTGGGGCTTATTGGGACCAGCAACCGCCTTTATTATTGGAGCCTCTCTCTCCGGGATAGCAATGATTATATTTGTTATATTCACATTGGCTCGGAGAAAGGGTATTCAGCAGGGATAACTCAACTATATCAGGTCTGACACGTCCGACCTGTCCGACTTGTCCGACACATCTGACCTGTCCGATGTGTCCCCTTTGTGTGAGGTTCCGGTATGGCCAAATCCGCCAGGACCACGTCCAGATGGCGGTAAACACTCTGTCTGTTCCCATGCGATTCGTGTAATAGGTGCAACAATCATTTGTGCGATGCGGTCGCCCCGTTTAATTTTAAAAGGTTCCGTGCCCCAATTAATAAGAATAACACCAATCTCCCCGCGATAATCCGCATCAATTGTTCCTGGCGTGTTTGGCATACCAACACCATATTTTAATGCCAACCCACTTCGTGGTCGTATTTGTGCCTCGTAACCATCTGGTAAGGCGATTCGGATACCGGTAGGGATTAGTTTGCGTTCGCCCGGTTGCAATACGACCTCATCATGGACGACAGCGTATAAATCCATACCTGCAGAACCTTCAGTTTGATATTCCGGAAGGGGTATATCTTCTGTTCCGGGTTCTTTGTAAACTTTTACTCTAATAGTATTTTTGTTATTTGTTGCCATAATATTTTTAAAATAATTTTATCACGATTATATTTCTATATTCATTTTAAATTTATATTTTTCTGGGCCGATAAAAACAAGAGCGGACGTTTCCGTTCTACAGTATTTCTGGAAAAAGGTGCGAATCTCCTCCGGTGTTATGCAGTCATAAGAGTTTAGTAATTCTTGAATAGATATAATTTGATTATGATAGATAATACTCTTTCCTATGCGGGTCATGTGCGTTGAGGCATGTTCGTGAGCAAGCAGAAATTCGCCTTTTAACTCCTCTCGATAAAGGTCTAACGATTGCTCAGATACCAATTCCGTCTTTAATCGTTGTATCTCTTGAACAGTTAGATTGAGAACCCTCTCGAAATTTTCAGGAGCCACTCCGGCATAAACACCAAACGCTCCCGCTGTTCGGAAGAGGTCATGAAAAGAGAAAATATTATAAGCCAATCCTTCTTGCTCACGAATGCGGTAGAAAAGTCGTGAGGTTGAACCTCCACCGAGAATATTTGTTGCTAAATCACAGATAAACCGTTCGGCACTTATTACAGCTGGGGCAGGAAAGGCTAAACAAAAATGTATTTGAGATATTTCCCGCTTATGCTGTTCCACACCAGAATGAAATTGAGGGGGTTTTTGTTGTTTTATCGGTGATACCTTTGCAGGAAAGTGTTGGAACCAGCGATTTATCGATTCAATAAGCCTCGGCTCTTCAAAGTTTCCTACTGCAGTAATAATAAGATTATTCGTTGTGTAATACTTCTTATAGAAACTTGATATATCCCGTTTCGTTATTTGGCTAACAGAGTCAAAGGTTCCTAAAATAGGACGGGATAGGGGATGATTCTGCCAGATAAATTGGTGAAGCAAGTCTATAATATTCTCTTCTGGTGAATCCTCCAGAGATGCAATTTCTTCCAGGATAACATTTTTCTCCTTCTCTAAATTATGGAAGGTGGAATTGATAAGAATATCGGAAAGGATTTCTATCCCGTTATGTATATGTTCTGTCAGTGTTTTGATATAGATGCACGTATATTCTTGTGCAGTAAAGGCATTGATTTGCCCGCCTTTACATTCTATTGCTTCCATAATTTCACGGGTAGTTCGTGTCTTTGTCCCTTTAAAGAACAAATGCTCTAAAAAGTGAGCAAGTCCCTCTTTGCCTTGCGGTTCTGCTGTAGTACCAATTGGCAACCAGATACCAATAGTCGTTGAGAAAAGATACGGAATCTGTTTCGTGAAAACGCGTATCCGATTGGGTAGTGTATATGAATGAATATTCTCGTTAAGTGACGAAATATGTAAGCGAGATGCCCTTTTATAGTTCTTCATGAGCGTACTAATTACGTAAACAGACTATATTAAATTAAGATTAACGATGATGTTTGTTAAAATTGTTTCTGCCCTGATTCCTTCCGCCTCGGTCTTTTCTGTCAAATCTATCATACGGTGGTTCGGAATGTGTAGGTTTACTCTTTTGCTGATTCGGAATTTTCCCTAATTCGATATCTGCCTGAACTTTAGAAAGGTTAATCCGTCCAAATTTATCAACCTCAATTACCTTAACATCGACTTCATCACCAATATTAACTTCATCCGTAACTTCACGGACACGGTGAGGTGCTAATTCGGAGATATGAATTAAACCTTCGCGGTTCCCTAATAAGCTGACAAAAGCACCAAAGTTCATAATACGTGTTACTTTACCGTGATAAATTTTACCCACCTCAACTTCTGCTGTTATGGCTTGTATCATATCAATAGTTTTATCGGCACTTTCTTTATCGACAGCAGCAATCAGAACAGTGCCATCATTTTGTATCGTAATTTCGGTTCCTGTTTTTAATTGTATATCACGGATAATTTTTCCACCAGGCCCAATAACCTCACGAATCTTATCTGGGTCTATCTTTATTGTATAAATTCTCGGGGCATAAGGCGATATTTCGGGTCGAGGTTGTGGAATTACTGCTTCCATTTTCTCCAATATATGGAGCCGTCCTTGCTTGGCTTGTTCTAAGGCTTGCTCCATAACCGAACGAGGAACACCTTTGATTTTTGTGTCCATCTGAAATGCAGTGATACCTTCCCGAGTACCACACACCTTAAAGTCCATATCGCCAAGATGGTCTTCATCACCTAAAATATCCGTAAGGATTCGAAATTCATCTCCTTCTTTGATAAGTCCCATCGCAATACCTGCTACGTGTGCTTTTATCGGGACACCAGCATCCATCAGACTCAAAGAACCGCCACAGACCGTTGCCATCGAGCTGGAACCATTGCTTTCGGTAATATCGGAAACAACACGTACCACATACGGGAATGCATTTGTAGGGTCTTCAACCAACGTCGAATCATTTGGGTCAAAAGGCAAAACACCCGTAAGGGCACGTTCTGCTAATTTGCCATGTCCAACTTCACGACGGCCAGGGGCACCTATTTTCCCAACTTCACCGACAGACCATGGTGGAAAATTATAATGAAGGAAGAACCGACTGAATGCGTCACCTGTAAGTTCGTCTAACCGCTGTTCATCCTGACTGGTTCCTAATGTTGTAGTAACAAGGGCTTGGGTCTCACCACGAGTAAAAAGAGCGGAACCATGGGCTCGTGGAAGAATACCAATCTCAATGGTGATAGGTCGAATTTCGTTTAGTGCACGGCCATCCACTCGGCGATTGTCTTTTATAACTTGTTCGCGAAGTGTTGTCCGAACTACTTCCTCAAAAATATCCTTTACTTGAGGAAGAAATTCGGCATGTTGCTCTTCGGTATATTTCTCTTTAACATATGTAAGCACTTCTTCTTCAAGGTTTTTAATCGCATCACGTCGCTCGTGTTTAACAGGTTGGAACAAAGCAGTCTCGATTCTGGACGACAACCATTGCTTTACATCTTGCTCCAATTCCGCATTTCGTATAGGTTCTTCTACCTTAATCTTTTCTTTACCACATTTACTCCGCAACTCTTCTATTGCAGAAACAATTTTCTTTATCCATTCATGCCCAAACTCAAGGGCTTCAAGCATGATTTGTTCAGAGACTTCTTTTGCCATCCCCTCTACCATACAAATGGCATCTGCAGTGCCTGCTACAACGAGGTCGATTAGGCTATCCTTCATCTCGCTTATTGCAGGATTTACAATGAAATTGCCATCGATATATCCGACACGGACTGCCCCTATCGGTTCTAATAAGGGGATAGGTGAAATATGAAGCGACGCAGAGGCTGCATTAATGGATAATACATCTGGGTCGTGAATATTGTCTGCGGATAAAACAGTTTGACAGACCTGAACCTCATTCTTGAATGCCTTCGGAAATAAAGGACGAAGAGGTCGGTCTGTTAAGCGAGAAACAAGTATTTCACGCTCTGAGGGTTTCGATTCACGACGGAAAAAATTACCTGGGATTTGTCCTACGGAGTAAAATTTTTCGCGATAATCAACGGTTAAAGGGAAAAAGTCAACATCAGGCTTGACATTCATGTCAACGCAAGCGGTAGATAATACTATTGTATCTCCACACTGACAAATGACCGAGCCGTCTGCCTGTTTTGCAATTTTCCCCGTTTCGAACAGGATTTCTTTGGAACCGACTGTAACTGATACTTTTTCTACCATCTTTTAAGTTCTTTACTGTTAAAATTATACATTATTAAGTTGAAAATTATTTTCTTAGGTTTAGTTTATCAATAAGGGTTTGATAACGTTCAAAATCACTCTTGCGAAGATATGCCAATAGTGAACGTCGTTTTCCTACCATTTGAAGGAGACCGCGACGACTGGCAAAATCTTTCTTATGCTTTTTCAAGTGTTCTGTCAGTTCCCTGATTCTCTCAGTGAGAATAGCAATCTGGACTTCGGGAGAACCTGTATCTCCACTTGTGCGTGCAAATTCGTGAATAAGTTCTTGCTTTCTTTCTTTTGTGAGTGCCATATTTATTTCCTTTCATTCGCCTAACCTTAGAGAGGGGGTCACAACTCCCCTCTCCAGGTGTTAGGTAGTTAAAATATTGTACTATTATAAATCTATTGTAATATATATCTCAAAATGCTTCTTAACAGCAGGTACAACCACAACCGCAACCAAAAACTGCATCCCTATCTGTAAGAGCAACTACACCGGGTAATTGCTTCCCTTCCAACATTTCCAGGGAGGCTCCACCACCAGTGGACACATGGGACATCTTATCCGTCAAACCAAAGGCTTCAATGGCTGCTGCAGTATCACCACCACCAATTACGCTGATTGCACCGCTATTAGCAAGGCATTCTGCAAGAGCACGTGAACCTTTTGCAAAAGGTTCCATCTCAAACACACCTACGGGACCATTCCACACAACCATTTTGGCTTTGCGAATTTCATTGCAGAATTTCTCTATCGTCTTCGGTCCAATGTCCATACCCATCCAGCCTGGTTCTATTCCATTTGCAGGTACCACCTTGGTTTCCGCATCAGAAGCAAACTTATTAGCAACTACAATATCTTCTGGTAATAATAATGGGATATTGCGCTCCTTTGCTTTTTCCATTGCGTTCTTGGCGAATTCAATCCCTTCCTTATCCAGAAGTGAATCGCCAATCTCATAACCTAAGGCTTTCAAGAAGGTATAGGACATGCCACCACCAATAATCAGAACGTCAACAAGATTCAACAAATTTTCGATAACTTTAATCTTGTCATTAACCTTCTTACCGCCAAGAATCGCAACTAAAGGACGTTCCGGATTATTAAGAACCTTTTCAAAATATTCAATTTCCTTGGCAACAAGAAACCCTGCTACACTTACGGGCATGAATTTGGTAACACCTTCTGTAGAAGCATGTGCCCGATGGACAGTCCCAAAAGCATCGCTGACATATACATCGCCTAATTTTGCAAGTTGTTGAGAAAGTTCAGGGTCGTTCTTCTCTTCGCCTTTTTCAAACCGTGTATTTTCAAGTAATAAAACGTCGCCCGCCTGCATCTCTGCAACCGCTTTCTCAACTTCTGGACCAACCACCTGGTCAACCTTCTTTACATTACCGCCTATCAATTCACGCAGACGGTCTGCAACGGGATCTAATTTTAGCTTTTTCAAACCTTCGGTATCCCCCGCTTTAATATAATCCTTAGGCCTACCTAAATGAGACATCAGGATTAATTTCCCGCCGTTCTCGCGGACATAGTTAATGCTGGGTAAAGCGGCACGAATACGGGTATCATCGCGGATACTACCATCATCATTCTGGGGCACATTGAAATCCACCCGCATAAGAACACGCTTCCCACGTATATCAATATCTTTTAATGTTAATTTATTCATAGCCACATCCTCTCAATAAGGTGTGTTGTTGTAGTAATGTTAATAATTCAAATTGCTTATTTTGCCATCAATTTAAGTAAATCAACACAGCGGTTGGAATAACCGAATTCATTGTCATACCAGGATACGACTTTGACAAAGTTATCGCCCATAACCATAGTGCTTTGAGCATCAAATATGCTGGAATTCGGGTTGCCAATAACATCACAAGAAACTATCGGGTCTTCTGTGTATGCAAGGATACCTTTGAGGTACGTTTTTGATGCTTCTTTGATTGCCTTATTAATATCTTCTTTGGTTGCTTTCTTTTCTAATTCCGCAACGAGGTCAACTACAGAGCCATCAATAACTGGAACACGCATAGCGAACCCATCTAATTTGCCTTTCAATTCAGGTAACACCTTGCCGACAGCACGTGCCGCACCAGTGGTTGTAGGGATAATCGCATTCGCAGCGGCACGAGCACGACGCAAATCCTTATGAGGCATGTCAAGCACACGCTGGTCATTGGTGTAAGCATGGACAGTAGTCATAAAACCACGGACAATTCCAAAATTCTTGTGAAGTACTTTTGCAACAGGGGCAAGGCAGTTTGTTGTGCAACTGGCATTCGAAACAACCACATCGGTAGATTTTAATGTCTCATCATTTACACCCATAACAATAATAGCATCCACTTCATCCTTCGGTGGGACAGTTAACAGAACTTTCTTTGCACCTGCTTGAACATGCTTTAAACAATCATCCTTCTTTGTAAATTTTCCAGTAGATTCAACGATAATCTCCGCTCCTAAATCTTTCCACGGAAGTTGTGCAGGGTCTGTAATTGCTGTCACTTTATAAGCTTTCCCATTCACGATGATAGCGTCATCCGTTGCCTTTACTTCCGCATCTAACACACCAAAAACACTGTCATACTTTAATAGGTGTGCCAATGTTTTTGCGTCGGTAATATCATTAATACCGACCACTTCAAAATCAGCGTTCTTGACCAAAAGTTTGAAAACTGTTCGACCAATACGACCAAATCCATTGATACCAACCTTGATTGCCATAACTGAACCCTTTCTTTTTTAAGGTTTTAATATTGTTATATTTATTTTTATACACAGATACTTATTGACAGAATAAATAAAAGAGCCTTAACCTTTTTCACCTAATATATTATTAAGATTAAGTTATATCCTGATTATAGTATTACAATTTTTGTTCCCCTGTGGCTCTTTTTATACTTCGGGGACTATATTATCGCACAAACTATCCCCTTTATTCAATTTGTTTTACCATTAACAAAATTTATGCTACACCTTAATGTTATTTTTTTAATGTTCAATATGTAAGGTTTTCTACGTTACTCTGTTATAATTTTTGTTTCGCCAGGGTTAAATTTCAAATCCATTTTTTCATTAGTGAATGGGGAAAGCAATGTGCATTGAGTTCCTATATCCGATTGAATAATAATTCTTATTGTTTTTCCTTCTTTCCTCTCTGCGGATACCAGAAAACCACCTTCCGCTCGAAGTTGGTGGAAAGATACATTTTTCCAGTCATCGGGGATGCATGGGAATACCCGTATCAAACCATTATGACTTTGCAACAACATTTCTTGGACTGCAGTTCCTGAGGCAAAGTTCCCTTCTAATGTAAAGGGACGATATGTAAAATTGCTGTATCCTTTACCCGATTGGTCACCGTTGCAATGAAAACTATTCGGTAGCACAAAACCTTCTGAAAAGATTTTTATACTTCGAATAGCATCTTCAGTTCTACCTGCACGGGCAGATAAAATACCCTTCCATGCAAAACTATATCCACACCATTCAGATGTGCCTAACGTATCAAGATAATCTAATGATGTATTTATTAGTTTCATGTCCTCGACATTATATGGATTTAACATACCTAATGGGAATATCGACATTAAATGAGAAAAATGTCTGTGCGAATGGGATAAAGGATAATCCTTTGCTACCAATAAACCTTCTTTTTCCGAAACCCAAAATTGTGGAAATTCTTCTGCTACTGACAACCACTGTTTTTGTTCTTCTGTTTTCCCAAGAATCCCTGACAACTCAGCTGTTGCTGTAAATAACCAGCGAATAAGGGATAAATCATAATTGGTCAATTCATCAAACCATGCATTAGGACGATTATCATTAATTTCAGGAGAAGAACTCAAGGGGAGTTTCCTTTTCCCATCCGCAGAACGACAATCTTTCGTTATCGCATCAATAAACACTGCACAATCATGTAAATATGGATAAGCCCGCTGTTCAAGGAAATTCTTATCATTCGTATATTTCCAATGCCAATAAAAATGATGTGCTAACCACGCACCTGTTGTTGCGGAATGTGTGTATTGTCGCCAACCTCCAATTTGTCTACCAATAATATCTGTTGTCATTGCAACATTTAAGCCTGGCTTGTTAAAAAATCGTTGTGTCCACTTAAAACATTCACCACGAATATTCCATAACCATTCAATAAAATGCCGTTCTTGCTCCAAACGATTTCCCGAATAGGCTATCCAATAGGACATTTCCGTATTTAGGTCATGATGATAGTCACCTTTCCATGGTGGTCGTTTCCCATTATCTGCAGTCCATGGTCCTTGCAAAGCAATCGGATATACACCTCCTGCAGAACCAAATTTGTAAGTCTCATGATACCAACGTTTCTCTATAATTTCGTCCGGTATAGATACATAAGTTTGTTTCCAATATCGTTCCCACCACTGCACATGCGATTGAATGTAGTTCGTATAATCTTTATTCAAAACACCTTTTACATATTCTTCTGCGATAGATAAAGGGTCTGCCATTTCATTGCTTGAAGGGATAATTGACCATGCTATCAATTGCTCATTGTCACTTAACCTCAACCTGCCCATATATACAGCAAATTTAAATCCTCCCCAACCTTCCTGCAAATAGGACTGAACATCCTCTTCCTTTACCATTTGGGGAGATGGATATTCCAACATCCTCAAATCATCATTACTTAATTTTTTATCATCCTTCGGCTTCCCAAATGGAGGAGCAATCAGTTCTACACCTACATCACCTACATCAATAACACGAATAAATCCTATCGGATAATCCGAAAACACATAAACTTCCAATTGTCCTCCACCTTTAACATCTACCGAAACCATTGCACGGTCTAAATGGAGTTCCATCCTTTCTACATTCTTGTCTTGGGGTAGATTTATTTTTATCCGTCCCGCAGGAATTTTTGTTGGACCAGGATTATCATACGGTTTCTCATATAAAGCAATTAAATCATCATAACGTCCTTCCTTTTCCCATTTCCTCATCGTTTCAAAATTATACTCTTCCTTTTCAAACTCCGGAACCGGTCGCAAATCCCATAAATCAATACGGTCAATCGAAACAATCAACGGCGAACCATCCCCCCAAACTAAGGCTCCCATCGAACCGTTCCCTAATGGTAATCCTTCATCCCAACTCTTGGGCATCTTTGTATAAACAATATTATGCTTTTTGGCTAAATCCATAGGTGATTCAGCTATAAGATTGAATGTTAAAACATTAGACAACAACAAAGTGATAATAATACATAGAAACATTGTCGTTCCTCCAAAAATCAGTTTAATCCCTAAAAAAAGCTTACAATACCTATAATAATAGAATCATCCTTACTATGCAAATTCAGTATCTCACCTGACAAAATCCATCTCAACTCTTGCCATACTGCTATCTGTATGGACACACTCACATGTTCACCATAAAAAATAAACATCTGAGTCACCGCGAACACACGGGTTGCTCCGATATTTATGAAATATCCCCATCCCTGCTCCCGAGCATAAAAATCATAGTTTCAACAGATGAAAATGAATTAACCACAGAGGGCATAGAGGAAAGGATTGAAAAAACTCTGTGGTTCTCTGTGTACTCTGTGGTTAGGTTTTCTTTGCAGTATGTAATTGCAAAGTATAAGACACACGC
>JAIWNQ010000220.1 GCA_020216745.1 Candidatus Hydrogenedens sp. | reverse complement strand
TCCGGTGTGCCTTCAGGAGTACCTTCAACGACACCTTCGGGGGTTCCCTCAGGTGTACCTTCGACAACACCTTCCGGTGTGCCTTCGGGGGTTCCCTCAGGTGTACCTTCAACTACACCTTCCGGTGTGCCTTCAGGAGTACCTTCAACGACACCTTCCGGTGTCCCTTCGGGCGTGCCCTCAGGAGTACCTTCAACAACGCCTTCGGGGGTGCCCTCAGGAGTGCCTTCGACTACGCCTTCCAGTGTCCCTTCGGGGGTGCCTTCGGGGGTGCCTTCCGGCGTCCCTTCAACAACACCTTCCGGTGTGCCTTCCGGCGTTCCTTCGGGGGTACCTTCGGGGGTGCCTTCGGGGGTGCCCTCAGGGGTGCCTTCGACTACGCCTTCCGGCGTACCTTCGGGGGTACCTTCCGGAGTACCTTCGACGACGCCTTCCGGCGTACCTTCGGGGGTACCTTCCGGAGTACCTTCGACGACGCCTTCCGGTGTACCTTCGGGGGTGCCCTCAGGGGTGCCTTCGACGACGCCTTCCGGCGTACCTTCGGGGGTGCCCTCAGGGGTGCCTTCGATTACGCCTTCCGGTGTCCCTTCGGGCGTGCCCTCAGGAGTCCCTTCGACAACGCCTTCCGGCGTCCCCTCGGGCGTCCCTTCTGGAGTACCTTCAACGACACCTTCGGGGGTGCCCTCAGGGGTACCTTCTACTACGCCTTCCGGTGTCCCTTCGGGCGTGCCTTCGCCTTCAGGGCAAGGACCTGATGAGACTTTCAATGCAACAGTAGTCCCTTCGACAACAATTTCTCCATTGGCTGGATATTGTTCAAAAACAACACCTAATGGGTATGTATTATTGCATTCTTCTACCACACTACCGATTTCTAAATTTGCAGAAAGAATCTCATTAATAGCATTAACAAGACTATCTCCAACCACATCTGGTACTGTAGTGCAAATTCCCGATGATACGACAAAATCAATATTAGAAAATAAAGGTATATTTATATTTATAGGAGTTTGATCTGCTATTACACCTGCGTGATAAGTCCAATCGCACCTTTCTGTACTGGATAAAAAGTAACCCCAACTTTCGAGGGTATTTTTAACTGTGTTGTAATTTAGCCCTCTTAAATCTCCTAAGTACGAATATGAATTATTTTGCAGGAATGGGTAAGTGATACCTTCATTTAGCATCCATTTTGATGAAAAGTCCCATCCTGAGAATGTTGTTTCTGCCATCATTTCTGAAGTTGTTTTCCCTTCACCACCTTCAGATGTCTCTACTCCACTATATTCTTTATCCCAATAACTTGAATCAATAGTCCCTCCGTCGTTGGTGGAACAGAATCCGCCTGAAATTCTTTTATCTACTATTATCTTTGCTACAGCATAGGAATTTTGAACATATCCGCGGTTATAACCTACAAATCCGCCTACATTACCAAATCCAGAAACTTCTCCCCAGAAATAATTATCATGGTTGGTGTCCATAAATAATGTTGAACTAACTGAGCCTATAAGTCCGCCGACAACATATGTTCCGATAACCTGTGCTACTCCGAACGATTCAAAGATAACACCGCTATTATCACCGACAAGGCCACCTGTAAAACTATCATTTCCTATGACTTTTCCATTGACACCACAATTGTGTATTTGTCCAAGGTTAACACCCGCTAAAATTCCAACCGCACCCTTTCCTGTCACATTAGCTCGTGATATATTCACATCATAAATTCTGCCTGTATTCTCAACAAAACCGAAGAAACCAACATAGTCTTCAGACGGTCGGTTAATGTATAAGTCAGAGATGATATAACCTCCACCTGCAAATATACCTTCAAAATCTTGTATGGGTTCAAAACCGGCACCACTATTCCAATTTTTAGTATCTGATGCGTCAATGTTATTTGTCAAAACATAATATCCATCTCTCGGGAATGAAGGGTCCTTGCCAATTTGGGCAATCTGATTTATTGTGCTTATTAAAACCGGGGGGCAAAGTCCATCTGACATATATAATATTACCGGATCAGTTGAAAATACTTTAACCCATTCTTGTGGATAGACTGATTGGGACACAATATAGCCTGGAGTGATAACATTATCACACACAGTTTGGAGATCACTCGATATACCATAGAATGATAGCCAGTCTATTGCATTTTCATAGTAGAAGTTTCGCAAATAGATGATTATCATTAAATCCTGTCGTAATAAAGGATAACTGTGGTCTTCTATTATGCCCCAATAATTAGAAAAGTCCCAACCTGTATATGTTGCCATTTTTTTCATATTTTCTGTTGTTTCGGGGGTTCCACCACCAAAGGAAGTGGAAACGCCAGATATAGATTTATCCCAGAAAGAATTATTTACTGTAACAGGTCCAGAACCATCCCCAATGAGCCCACCTGCAGAAGAAGGTGTTGAAAAAACAGATGCAGAATATGAATTATCGAGTTCTGTATTTACATCAGCAAAACCGATGAGCCCCCCAATATTTTGGCTTGATGGATTTGAATTTTGTATGGAGGCTTGAGCATAACAATTCAAAATAACCGGACTACTACCAATTGCTGAATCCATAGTAGTATATCCTGCAATACCTCCAAAATTTTTTCCCGTTTCTGAATGAATAGCACCGATAAATGATATTCTTACCAAATCGCAACCTAAAGCACGACCACAAACACCTCCAAAATAGCCATAACTTATTTTGGGTGATAATTCTCTTGCATTTACATTGGCTCGGATAGAACAGTCATATACTGTTATTCCACCGTAAATAGCACCTGCCAAGCCACCTACAGAATTTACACCAAAGACCTCTCCACTTGTTGCTATATTTTGTAAAGTAGGGATGATTTCCGGAACGGAGGCCGTCTCTATTTTTCCAGCTAAAACTCCAACATATCCTATACCATAGATTTCAGCATTTTCTATGATTAAGTTTTGGACTCTTCCGAACTCTCCATTAGGTTTTTTTATGCTACGGAATAAACCGGTTGGGTAGCCTGAATCGTCTAATATGTATAATCCCGATATTTTATACCCATTACCGTCAAGCACACCTGAAAATGTTTCAATAGGAATAAAACCTGCTCCACCATTCCACTCCCTCGTAACGGAAGCATTAATGTCATTGGACAATATATACATATTATCAGCAGGATAATTTGGGTCATTGCCAATAAGTTGCAATTGCTCTATTGTAGATATATAAATCGGAGGGAACGGCCCTTGAGAAGATTTAATTGTTACTTCGCCAGTGTAAGGGAAGTAGCAAGATTGTTCGGGAACAGTTTCAACCACATGTCCCATAGGAATAGTATTGTGATATACGGACACCACATCACCAAGCTCGAAACCATTTTCTAATAATTGTTTGGTAGCATCTGGGAGATTCAATCCGATTACATTCGGGATTAAATTGGATAAATCACAAAGGAAGGGATAGGTATATTCTTTATATTGAGACCATTGAGTGGAACAATTCGAACAAGGCTCAGTAGATATATCCCAACCCATATCTAAATATACTTCGGGTCTTTTCATTTCACTGGTATTAAGGCCTTTTCCTCCTGAAGATTCTTTTTGTTTACTGGTTTCAACATCCCATACACTGGATTGCACATAATCAGGATTATCTGCAAATCCAATAAGCCCTCCTATAGTAGATGTCCCCTCAGGAACTTCCCCGGTAGAATAACATTGTTCTATATATACTTTATTGGCTAATCTTCCTACCAAACCACCGACATAACTCATATCACTTATCGAAGTATAAATATTCATGTGGGAGAAAGATTTTGTTATACTTACAGAGTCGGAGAGACCATCAATAATTCCAACTAACCCTCCAAAATTATACTTTGCTGTAGGGTCAAAATCACGCCATATAAGTGCACCTCTTGTATAACACATGTCTACTCCCATGTCACCTGAGAAAGGCTGGATGATACCTGCTATTCCCCCGCAATTTGAAGATGCCTGTATACGACCAGATACTATACAATTAAAAATCTTTCCACCTAATATCATCCCAGCTACGCCTCCGACTATGGACTTACCACTTATAGCCGCATAGTATAGTTTTAGGTTCGTTATTGAACCTTTTTCCACAAAGCTAAACAAACCAACATAATTTTCCCCAGGCCTATCTATATAAAGTTCAGATATGACATGCCCATTTCCATCGAAAGAGCCCCTAAATCTCCCAAGAGGAGTGGAATCACCGATAGGGTCAAAGCCACCAGGCCAGGTTTCGGTATCAGATGCATCAATGTCATTGACTAAAATATAATCAGCATCTAACGGAGTTAATATCCCTATATTTTTTAAATCATTCAATGTCGAAATGGGAATAATAGGAGCAGAATGAGCAAGTAGCGGTGATAAGATGATTAACAATGCACAAACAAATGTGCAGTAAGAAAAAACATCATCATTTTTATTCATTTTGTTTTTCATTTCCCAACCCTTTCATGTTTAGTTGAATTGAACCACACACTATATTTCTTCCTTTTTATAAAGGAAACATATACTGATAAAATTTAGCTTATACAATTATTATACTACAAAACAATGGAAATTATGCTTTTTAACAAAAAAATTTTTTTAATTTTTACTTTAGTGTTTTGATTAATTTATATATCTGTACATACACCTATCTATTTGATAAATTCTATTGGCAATGGTGTTAACATTACCCATGGGCTGTTGTACTATCAGGCACATTTTTTTGTTTGTTCTATGTTGTTAGTGGTTAATGTTGTCAATGAGATTTAATATCCTTTGTTCAGAGGTTCTATTTTTCTTTTGTAAAATGGTCTGAGCAAATTAAATTGTTATTAGTAAAGAAATAGGTTTGTCTTTTTCCATATTTGTGGTAAGAGAGAGAAATCCTTCGTAGTTGGTGTTGAATTGGGAAAAGTCTATTCCGTTTAGATGTACTTTAAGTTGTTCTAATGAGGAATAAATAGATTGGTTTAGTTTAATACATAGAGTTATATGTCCAGAACAGATGGGTAAATATTGTAACTCGATTTTTTCGGGTTGGTATGCATAAGAAATAAGAGATGTCTTCAGTTTGAATTCATTGAATGGTAGTTTGGGATCAATAATTAGGGTGCCTTTTTTTGGAGAAAGCCCGAACATTTTTAATACCGCAAACAGGATACCAGCATGACAATTCATATTCATGATGGGGAACCGGGTCATAGGTGTAAAGTTTAGGCAGAAGGTTTCACCTGCTCGTGGATGTTCTGCCGAGTTATAAGCGTCTGGTCCGGACCAGATACCATACCAGATGTTAGGGTACGTTTCTGCATGGGTAAAAAGAGTATTTTTCAACAAAAAGTTCCATGCCTCTTGAGGATTGCATTCGGACCACGCCCATGCTAACCATGCATTGATGGCATACCATATACCGCCGTTTGTATCGGAACCTGGTTCTAAAAATCTACCTTTCATTGGTGGAACAAGGCAAGTAGCACCGAAGGGTTGTGTATCGACACAGTTCTCTTTTATGGTTTTAATTAATTTTTCTTTTTCCTTGTTGTCTAATAGGTCTGCGAGGATTGCGAAAGGTTGGACATCTAAAAACAAATTGTCATCCCCTAATTTTTTATCTCCTATGCCAGTATATCCTTTAGGGAACCACCTCCCATTCCATAAAGACCTGAGGTGTTGCCGTTGTGTTTGTGCAAAATCATTCATAGTTTTTGACAGGGCAGGATTATAAGGTTGTATCCATTGGGCTATTTCTGGCAAAACAAGCACAGACATGGCGGAATTGAAAACAGACTCACCTTTCATCATGGTAATTAAAGGACATGGAGAAAAGGCAAGAAACACATCATTCCAATCGCCTGTTCCGCTTCGAATTAATCCATGTTTGCCCGTGGATACGCTATGAATTAGGTGATAAAATGCTTTTTCGATATGTGTTAATAACGTTGCTTCTTGTGAAGGACTTGTGTTTCTGAAGGGAACTTTTTCATGGAGGATTGTTGTATCAAAAGTTGCTCCCAGATATTCTGAAATAGCCCAAAGAAAGAATAAATCTAAATCTGAACTCCATGAATGTATACCAGCCCCTGTGGTTTTTCCATTTCCGACAAGTGCATAAGGCAGTTTCCCTGTCTTTTCATCCTGTAATTGACCCAAGAAAAGGAGCATCTCACGTGCAAGGTCAGGACGTAGGTAAATAAGAGGAACAATAAAAAATGCCCAATCCCGTGGAGCACCAGATGCACCATGAATAAACCCATACGCAGAGCCCTGGTCAACAAAATAACGATTAAAATACTCTGTATACACACATCCTGCTTGAAGGTAATACGAATGCCATCTTAGTTCTCTGTCAAGAGGGACTTTTATTTCGGGTATATGAACAGCAATGGAGCGTTTATCTTTTGTTATGACTTTTGATACAGAATATTTTGATTTATACTCTTCAATTTTCTCAGTAGTTCCATAACCGACTAAATATTTTACGTTGATTTCAGTCTCCGCACTTAATGTTCGTTCTTCCACAAAACTTAAAAGGTTGCAACAATTATCTGATGCTTTTCTTTTTTGAGAAAAACCTTTTTCTTCGCAACGTGAACGGATAAATGTATCCAAGTGATTTTTATTTGTGAACAAGTGGGTTGGGTTTTGAGTATTTAATGAAGATATAAAGAAGGCATCAACAGGTAAGACTTTCCATGAACTTTTTCTTTTCCTTTGTTCTTTGTCAACGAATTGGAAAATAATTGTATCTTTATCTATTATATATCTTGCAGAGTTTTGGACTTTTCTTCCTTTTCTTTTACGAAGCATATTCCAGAATGTATTATATGGAGGTGTCATAATCAGCCCTGGATTGATTGGGAACCAATTTGGTTCCCATATTGGAATCACAAGTAGGTCTTGAGTTTCTTTTGTAAGATTTTGTATTTTCACCTCGTGAATAAGTACGGAGTCTTTCCCCTGTGGAGCAGAGAGTGTTTCCTCGACACATAGGACAGAGTTTTTGACTGTTTTTTGAACATATCCGCACCCCCATATTATTCTGAAGTCCGTATCGTGGTTGTTATCACTACGATAAGTACATAGTTTTGTATTTTTTGACAAAATCCAACAATACCCTCCTCCTTTCATATCGTATTCTGGGTCGTGATAATTAAGAATTTGTGGACCTCTATCCCATGCGTATATTTGAACGTAACCTTTTACATGTGCGGTTGCTGTGATGTGGTCATTTCCGACCAGATGCCAAATATCCGTATCCATCATCTTTTCAATATTTATGTGGTAGCAGGGCTCCCCGTGTTTATCTTTACCCCAATACCCGAAATGACCTGCTCCAATATTTGGAAATACTTCATACAAATCTTCAAAGGTTTCTGAAGCTGGGGAAAAGTGCATGGTATTTTTTATTTCGATTCTTTCTCTTTTTTTGTGGCATCCACTAAAGATTTTACATATTTAACAAAATCATCTTTCCATTGAGAATTGTCTGCATGCTCTTTCAAATATCGGACAAAAGCGGAACCAACAATTACACCATCAGATACAGAAGCAACAAAGGAAGCATGTTGCGGTTTAGATATGCCAAATCCCACCAATACAGGCAAATCGGTGTATTTCTTTATTCGTTCTACAGAAGTAGAAAGGTCATTGGCAATGTTATCTTTTTCTCCAGTAACACCTAATCGCGATACGTAGTATACGAAGCCTGAACATTTTTGAACGATATGTTGTATTCGTTCTTCGGGGCTATTTGGAGCCACCAAAAAAACTGTTGATAGACGGTTCTTTTCTGCCTCTGTTTTATAGGTATCAGATTCTTCTATAGGTAAATCTACACAAAGTATTCCATCTACTCCAACTTGTGCCGACTTTTTCAAGAATGGAGGGATTCCCTGGACAAGAATTGGGTTGAAATAGGTAAAAAGTAGAATAGGGATTTCTGTTTTCTCCCGCACATTGGCAATCCATTCTAATACCTTTGTAGGAGTGGTTCCTTTTAATAAGGCATGATAAGACGCATCCTGGATGACTGGACCATCTCCGACTGGGTCTGAGAAAGGAACTCCTACTTCTACGATATCCACACCAGCTTCATCTAATGCAAGCATAATTGTTTCAAAATAATCTGGTGAAGGGTAACCTGCAGTTATATAGGCTACGAATGTTTTTTCCTTATTTTGTTTTAATGTTTTTAGTCTTTCTTCTATTCTGTTTCTGTTCATATCTCTACGTATCCAGTTTAATAAATTTTGATGCATGTTCAACGTCTTTATCACCCCGACCGGAGAGGTTTACGAGGATAATTTGGTTCTTAGGTCTACGTGGTGCTTCTTTTAACACGTACGCAATTGCATGGGAACTTTCCAATGCTGGAATTATTCCTTCTAATCGGGCACATAGCTGGAACGCCTCCAATGCTTCATTGTCCATTGCGTAGGTATATTTAACTCTACCAGACGAATAAAGCCACGCATGTTCAGGCCCGACACTGGCATAATCCAGACCTGCGGATATGCTATGGGTGCTACCAATTTGACCGAACTCATCCTGTAAAACATAGCTTTGAGCACCATGTAGCATTCCTCTGCTTCCACCTGCAAAACGTGCCGCATGCAACCCTGGGGTAATGGCTTTGCCACCTGCTTCGACACCGACCATTTCAATATCTTTATCATTTAAAAACTCGTAAAACAAACCAATGGCATTGCTACCACCACCTACGCATGCAACCAGCATATCGGGTAATTTACCTGCGTGCTCAAGGATTTGTTGTCGGGCTTCTATCCCAATAATCTTTTGAAATTCACGACATATCCATGGGAAAGGATGGGGTCCATGAACGGTACCTAAAACATAATGGGTATGCTTTACATTCAATGACCAATCTCTCAGGGCTTCATTGATAGCGTCCTTTAATGTTTTACTACCAGCATCGACGCCTATAACCTGAGCCCCTAATAGTCGCATGCGAAACACATTTAGTCGTTGTCGTTCCATATCTTCAGTGCCCATATAGATACAGCAGTCCAACCCTAACAAGGCAGATGCGGTAGCAGTTGCGACACCATGTTGTCCAGCCCCTGTTTCCGCAATCACACGAGTTTTCCCCATTCGTTTTGTCAATAAACACTGACCTAATGCATTGTTAATTTTATGGGCACCTGTATGTGCTAAATCTTCCCGTTTAAAATATATTTGAGCCCCTCCTAAATGTTCTGATAATCGTTGGGCAAAATATAGAGGAGTTGGTCTGCCGATATAATCACGGGCATAATTCTGGAACGTTTTTTGGAACTCTTTGTCTTCGCGAGCGGAACGGAACACCTGTTCCAGTTCTTCTAATGCAGTAAATAATGTTTCGGGGACAAACCGTCCTCCAAACTCTCCATATCTGCCTTTATGGTCAGGATAGGGCGTTTTTGGCTCTGTAAATAAATTCTCTGACAAGATATTCATCCTTCTTTCCTGGATATTCTTCGACCCCAGTGGATACATCAACCGCATAGGGACGAACTTCTTGAATGGCATTAACAACGTTATCTATGTTTAATCCGCCTGCAAGAATAATAGGTTTACCAGTTTCTACTGCTTCTCGTGCTTTCTCCCAATTGCAGGTTTTACCTGTGCCACCGTGGGCTTCACCTATCTTTGCGTCAAGTAAATAACCTCGAACTTTGTAAGATAGCATATTCGTTATTGTAAATTGTTCATCTACTGCGAAAGATTTGATAATAGATTGCCCGACTGGTATTTCTTCGGGTTTTTCTTCTCCACACATTTGTATGAGGTCAAAATAAGTTAAGTATTGAACCCATCTTTCCATAGGTTCGTTCACAATGACACCCACCGTAGTCACAAAAGGGGGGATTACTTCTAATATTTCAATGGCTTCTTCGAAAGGTACATAGCGGTGCCTTGCCTTTGCCTCTGGAGCCATGACAATTCCAATGGCATCTGCACCTGCATCGCATACCATTAATGCGTCATCTTTATTAGTTATGCCACAAATTTTAACCTTCATATTTGCCTTTTCCTAAAAGCCAGGGAATAAACTGTTCTGGTTTCTTACTCTGTAAAATGGATTCGCCAATAAGAAAGGCTTGTATTCCTAATTCAAAAAATTGCCGAATGGTTTCGGGGTGACTTATTCCGCTTTCGCTTACAACAATATAATCATTTGGAATTATTTTTTTCAAACGAGTGGTTGTCTCTATGTTCATTGTTAGCAAATCTAAATCACGATTATTTATCCCGATTATTTTGGCACCAGCACGGATTGCCTTTTCTACTTCACGTTCATTATGCACTTCTACTAATGGTTCCATTCCCAGTTGTCTGGATAGGGATAAAAAATCTTTTATTTGTTCATCGGATAGTATACGGACAATTAATAGGACTGTATCTGCATTAAAAACCCTTGTCTCATAGAGTTGATATTCGTCGATGACAAATTCCTTTCTAAGACACGGGATTGATACTGCATGATGTGCTAAATTTAAGTCTTCTAAGCTTCCGTGGAAAAAACGGTTATCAGTAAGAACAGAAATAGCGGAGACGCCTACCTTTTCATAGCATTTAGCTAATTCGGATGGGTCTAAATCTTCCCATATAGGTCCGCGTGAAGGTGAATACCGTTTAATTTCGGCAATTATTGATGGTTCAGGTTTGAGCAGAGCCTCAGCGAATGGTCGTGGCGGTTCTACCTGCTTTAATAAGTCAAGTAGTAAAGAAAGGGGTCTTTCTTTTTTTAGTTGTTCTATCTCTTCTTTTTTGTGAAATATTATTTTGTCCAAAACCATATTTTATTCTTTCTTTTGTTAAACAAGATGTAAATAGTATACCTTATTGGAACTCATTGAGGCATTTTGAGAATAGAGGAGTATTAACAGCTATGTATCATTTGCCTAAAATAAGCCAAAATTGATAAACTTACATAAAATAAATTAACAATAATGATAAATTGTTTTTTTAGGAAGAGGTGTCTTTGAGTAAAAAATTAAAAAATACGTCGAGTTACTCTCCTGAATTTGAGCAGGAGGTTGTTAAATACATTGATTTGATTTATAGTGTTGCATATCAGTTGACACGGAATCGTGAAGATGCACAAGATTTAACTCAAAGTACTTTGGTTAAGGCATTTCGGTTCCATGAGCAATTTGAGAAAGGCACAAATATAAAGGCATGGCTTTTGACTATCCTGCGTAATACGTTTATTAATGATTACCGAAAACGTGCTAAGGAACCGACACGTGTTGAGTTGTTAGGGAATGAACCTGCAAAGAGTACTGCACCCGATGCGAGTATTCCTGGGGTTGCCAATAAGCCGTTGGAATATGAACATTTACTTGAGTTGTTAGATGAACCTGTTCGTAGGGCTCTGGATTCGTTGCCTATCGAGTTTAAGCTTGCGGTGATTATGTCTGACCTACAAGATTATTCATATAAAGAAATATCTGCATTTATGAATTGTCCAATCGGGACAGTGATGTCAAGGCTATTTCGTGGGCGTAGATTAATGAAAGAATTCCTTGAGCGTGAAAAGCAAGGCACCTTATCAGAATTATCTTCTCCTAATAAACGTAGGAAAAGACATAAATCCACAGCGTAAAAACTTCTCTTTTATTTTTAGGGATGGAGAAGGTATGTAGTGATAATAAATTAAGCTCTTCGGCTATAAGGTAATTTCCAGCCATTATGGTATTCACAACCTACCAAAGCATCAGCCTTTGGATTGTTTGTAACCTTTTCAGCCACAGGGTCCCAGTGTACTTCTGCCTGTGTTCGAAATGCGAGGTTACCGAGATGGGCAACTGTTGATACATGGTGTGCTAATTCGATATTTTCAACTGGTTGTTCACGACTTTTAACACAGTCAAGGAAATTACGGACATGGGCAGGTCTTGCATCCTTGCCAGGTTCGCCCACCATTTTTTCTAATGTTTTCTTCTTCGGTTCTGGAATAAGTTCCCAGCCGCTGTCGTCAATTACTAATGTTCCCTCAGAACCGCAGAAAAGCATTCCATGAGGTTTGCCGTTAGGACCGATACCGCCGAGCATTTGATGTTCAAAAACAAGGGTATAATTGGGAAACTCATACACGGCTACCTGAGTATCAGGTGTCTCTGTATTATCGTCAACAACTAATTTTCCACCCATAGAACTGACTCGCTTTGGAGTTTCTAATCCCATTCCCCATAAGCATATATTAAGGAGATGAACCCCCCAATCGGTCATTAGTCCACCAGCATAATCCCAGAACCAGCGGAAATTGAAGTGAAAACGATTTTTATTAAATGGGCGTTTTGGGGCAGGTCCTAACCACATATCGTAATCGACGCCTGCTGGCGGGTCGCTATCTGGGGGGTTACCAATACCACCGACCCAATCTAAGTATGCCCAAGCACGAACCAGTCGTATTTTCCCCAATTTGCCAGATTGCACAAAATCTATTGCTTCTTTATAGTGTGTACCACTTCGCCATTGAGTTCCCATTTGAATAATTCGATTGTTCTTCTTTGCACATTCGAGCATCGCCCTGCCTTCATCTATCGATTTTCCTAAGGGCTTTTCGCAATAAACATCCTTACCCGCTTCGCATGCGTAGATAGTAGGCAAGGCATGCCAATGGTCTGGAGTTGCCACCAGTATAACATCAACGTCCTTTCGTTCGACCACTTTGCGGAAATCTTTTTCCGTATCTGGTTTGTGTCCTCTTTGGGCTTCTACTAATTTAACAGTATCTGCTAACATGGCATCATCGATATCACAAATGACCCTGCAATCAACTTCTGGGTTCAGGAAAAAGGTGGACAGGTCAACTTTTCCAATACCGCCACAACCGATAAGTCCGACATAAATCTTTTCATTGGGCGAGATGTTTTTTGCTTCTTCTTTAGCCTTGTCTGCTTGTTGTGCAAACAATCTCTGTTGTAATAATGCGGTACTTATTCCGACTGAAGCAACTGAGTTCCACATAAATTCACGACGATTTTGCTTTTTCATATATGTTTTCCTTATCTAAAATTGTTTATTATTTT
>JAIWNQ010000219.1 GCA_020216745.1 Candidatus Hydrogenedens sp. | reverse complement strand
CAAACTATAGAATTCAATAGGTATACTATTATCATACACAAACTTCTATCATAATAATTAAGTAAAATGTTTATCAAATGGAGTAGAGGTAATTTGGTAAATAGAATTAGACACATTTTAAGACACCTTGCATGGCGATATAAAAATTATGGTTTGTACTCCATGTGGACAGCAAAGAAGGCGTACTTCCTTAACGCTGTTCGGAAACTTCAGAACCAATTTTTAAAATCACGGGTGAAATGCCCGTGTTGTGGTTGGGAAGGTTATGGCTTTCGGTATTTAGATTGTGGTTGGTTTATAGTCCCGCAGGTGGAGTGCCCATCCTGCCGTGCACACGAACGGCATCGGTTCTTTAAATTATATTTAGAAAGAACACCACCTCATTTTTTGTCTTCTTCTGAAAAAAGCATTAACATTCTACATTTCGCACCTGAACATCACTTTCGAAAAATATTGGAAAGTAAGAAGAATTTACTGCTCTTTTCAACTGATTATACATCGGAAGCACTGCAATCTGTTAGCCCACCACGATTTGTGGCGGATATTCATCACTTACCAATAAAAGATGAGCGTTTTATTGGAATTGTTTGTCTTCATGTGTTAGAACATGTAAAGGACGACAGAAAGGCACTTTTAGAACTTGCACGAATTTTATCGCCTCAAGGAGAATTGCTGTTGATGGTTCCCTTTATGATGGACCAAGAAGAAACTATTGAATATGGCGAGCCAAGACCTGATATATTCGACCATGTACGGGGTTATTCTCCATGTGATTTTAAGGAAAGGTTAACAGCGTTTACTTTTGAAGAGATTAAGCCTAAAAATATTCTTTCTGAAGAGGAAATAAACTTATATAAGATTCCTGACAGCCAAGTTCTATATGTATGTCGAAAAAAATAAACGTAATTTGTTAAACCCAGAATCAACACATCGACCATTCACAGAGTCTATCGGAGATGAGAGGAGAGCATAAATTGGTTAAAAGAAGGAAATAATGGGCAGAATATTACTCTGACTACATTTTTTAATTGTCGTATATCAGGGAATGATTAAGATGTTTGACAACGTTTTACTAATTCACGGCGAAGTACCACGCCAGCTGGAGATTTTGGAAGTTTATCAATGATAGTGATATCTATTTTTTCAGATTGGCCATTTACTTGACTTTTCAAAAACTTCATTAACTCATCTGGATTTATGGTTGCCCCTTCTCTTAATACAACGAATACTTTCGCTTCTTTTTGCTTGGTTGGTTTTGGCACTGCAATAGTGCATACTTCTACAACATCTGGGTGTAATAAAAGTGTTCTTTCTATCTGAGTATATTGCATAAGGACAAACTCCTAAATCATCATAAACCTGTTAAATCTTGTATGATTAATTCATATTAAAATAATAATGATATAACAATATTTTTGTCAATAATTTATCGCCACGCTTTCATGCGTACTATATTATAATAAAAATATGAGCGTTTTGTCAAAAAAATATGTGTTTGGGGAAGGAACTTTGATTTTTATAAAATAATTTAAGAGGGGAGAGATAGATAGGTTTTATTGGATGGAATTATCGTCTATAATGGAATCATCTTCTATTCTTATATTTCCCTCGCTGAGGTTGCGTGGTTTGATGTCCACGCCGGGGATAGGAATAATAGCACCTGCTTCAAGTAATGCTTTATATACAGAGCGATTGACCCTGTCTCCACTTGTCACTACATGCACAGCACCATTGACCATAACTGCGAATTGTTTAACTATTTTATTGCCCCTCGGTACATCCGTTCCTTTTAACATCATATCACGTTCTATTAAGAATGTCTCACTATCCGGTGTGGATAATGATTCTTTTATTTCCTGATTTTTTAGCAATTGTTTAAGCCAGGAAGGCCGTTTCTTGCGAAACAGCATATTTAAAGTTCTCCTTTCCTTTTTATATATTATACACCAAAAATAATGGTAATTTCTCTTCTGGTTTAATTTGAAGAATTTGAGGAGGATGTACTATGTTGTATTCGTGCATTGATGGCATCAATTGCACTCTGAGCCAATTCTCTTAATTCGCCTTCGGATTCTTTTTCAACAACTTTATTCAAAATGTCGATATCTTCTTCTTTGCCAAAACGTCCCAGATTTATAAGTGCTTCTCTCCTTACGGATTTTGTTATTTGTTCATCCTGGACTGCTAAACGAAAAATATGTATGAAGTTGGGAATTTGGTTTGGAGGTATACTAAGTAAGATATGTTCACGTTGTTCAGAATTGTCTTTGGCTAAATCCCAAAGTTCATTTATTTTATTATATCCTTCCGATTCCCCTCTTTTGGAGAGTGCTGTCAAAACTTCAAAACGTACTCTTGGTTCTTTATCATTAGCCAATGTTTTTAAGTGATTCGTAACGTCCGGGGTTAAGATGAGGCTTAATAGATTAATTGCACAGACGCGTGTATTTACTTCCTTCTCTGGTGTGGTTAGTGGGATTAATTTATTTGCCCAGTCTTCTTTTAGGTAGGGTGTTAAACTCATAACTGCAAGTACTTTTGCCATTGGTTTTTCTTGTTCATCTTCAATAACATGGAAAAGTCGGTTTATAGCGGTGTCTCCATAACGGGAAATCATCTCTTGTGATATTTGTAATGCTGTAAGATAATCAATATTTTCTTTTTGTAATGTTGAGATGGTGTACCATGATTGAAACAAATTATCAAGAGATGGGCCTGAGGTGTTTGGGCTCTCCTTTTTGAAACACGATATATTGAAAACACTCAATAATAAAGAAAGATGAATCAATAGTATAGAGGCAGTCAATACCTTTTTCTTATATGTACTTAAATATAATTGATGCATTTGAATAAACCTTCTGTAATTAAATTCATCATTAAGTATACATATAACGAAGCCTCATAGCCAACTTAATAAAAAGTTATAAATAGTGGTTTTTGTCTGATTTTTGTCATTTTGACGAGTCGTGTGTAAAAAAATGGAAAAACTATATTTTGGACATAAATTATGGATTTTGTAAATTTATGTCATTCTATAAGTTATATATAGACGAAAGAGTTTTATGTTATGGCATGGATATTGCTTTACCCTATTTTGTCCTAAAATAAAAATCGCCGGAAACTATAAGGAGTATAGGTTATGAATATATTCAGCATCGCACAAAAACTATACAGCCCGCTGGACAAAGTTGCGTTGTCGAACCATCCTGTTCTATTTAACATCATGCTTACAACACTTTGTGAGGACCATGGTGTTAGCACTTCCAAAATCAGTCCGCTTCATCGAGCAGTTCGCTTAGGTTTGGAGGAAGCGGTAGAGAGTCTGCTACAGTTTGGTTCAGACCCTAATGAGAAAAACAGTTTGGGAGAAATTCCTTTGCATGTTGCGGTTCGTATGAATAGAATAGACCTTGTTCGTATTCTCCTGCCCTATTCACATATAAATGCTACAAGCCATTATGGATTGACGCCACTTCATTGGGCATGTCTCTTCGGATATACTCCTATTGTAGAGCTGTTACTTTTAAACGGTGCTGACCCGTATATACATGCAGTTGAAGCGGATGGGTTAACTCCGAGAGATTTTGCTATGTTAATGGGTCAAAAAGAGGTCATCAATCTTATTGAAAACTTCGCCCCCCTCAGGTAAATACCAGAGATATAATAGGTGATTTTTTCTATAACTTTCCCGTTGCCGTTTATCCTTGCTTTATTTGCGTAATTGTTTTGATTTTTTTTTTGATATTAAGTTTGTAGATTTGTTATACTTATAACCTCTTTATTTTTAATTAACAAAAACACAGGAGCCTCTTGTCTCCATTTTGGGTGCTCATGAATGTATGAGTTCAAGTGGGCTCCGAGGAATTAACCCAAAGTAAAAGGAGTAAAGTATGTCTACTATTGTTACCCCCCGTGAACTATTGGAAGTAGGTGTTCACTTTGGTCATCAATCTCGTCGTTGGAATCCGAAAATGGCGAGGTATATCTATGGGGAAAAGAATGGGATTTATATCATTGACTTAAAGCACACGTTAAAACAACTTTACAAAGCGTATGCTCTTGTGCGTGATACGGTCTCTAAAGGGGGAACGGTGCTGTTTGTGGGAACGAAACGGCAGGCTCAGGAAGCCGTTAAGAGGGAGGCAGAACGTTGTGGCATGTTTTACGTGAATAGCCGATGGTTAGGTGGAACTTTAACGAATTTCAAAACTATTCGCAGTAGTATTGCTGAACTATTGCGTTTGAAAGACCTTGAAGAGACAGGTAAAATTGACCAGTATGGGAAGAAAGAAGGGATACGGTTGAGAAAACGAATTGCAAAGTTGGAGAAGAATCTTTGTGGTATTGTTAATATGACTGAGGTTCCAGATATTGTGTTTGTAATTGACACAAAGCATGAGGAAATTGCGGTACGAGAAGCGGCAAGGCTTAATATCCCATGTATAGGGATTGTTGACACAAATGTGGACCCAGACGCAGTTTCTTTACCCATCCCGGGCAATGATGATGCTATTCGTGCGGTATCTTTGTATTGTCGGATTATTGCTGATGCTGTTCTTGAGGGTAAGAATATAAAGGAGAAAGGACCAGTATCTCAGGCAAAAGTACGACCGCTTTCGCGTAGAGTTAAAAAAGTAACCGATGAAGATGTTAAGGTTGTGATAGAGTCGACATCTCAGGAAGAAGGTTCTGAAAAGGAAGCCGATGCAGAGGAAGTTCCTGCGGAAGAGTCGAAGGTAACCGAGCAGGAAACCTCAGCAGTTGAATAAAATTTTAGTTATAAACATACGGAATAGATTTTAATTAATACAGGAGAAAAAAGATGACAATTAGTGCGAGTGATGTAAAACAACTTAGAGACCAAACAAATGCACCCATGATGGATTGCAAAAAAGCCCTTATCGAATGTAACGGCGATATGGAAAAGGCTGTAAAATGGTTGCGTGAGCGTGGAATAATGAAGGCTGCTTCACGGGCACATCGTGTAGCGGCGGAAGGTCTTATTGCTTCGTATGTTCACATGGGTGGCAAGATAGGTGTTTTGGTTGAAGTCAATTCGGAAACGGACTTTGTTGCTCGCGGTGCCGAATTTCAAACGTTTGTAAAAGATATATGCCTTCAGATTTGTTCATCCGCACCACGGTGGATTTCAAAAGAAGATATACCTGAGAATGTATTGAATGAAGAAAAACAACTTTATATTAAGCAAGCCTTAGAAACGGGAAAACCTCAGAATGTTTGCGAGAAAATTGCGGAAGGCAAATTAAATAAATGGTATGAAGAGGTATGTTTGTTAGAGCAAGTTTCCGTAAAACCTGAACATGAAGGCAAAAAGATAAAAGACCTTTTAGGTGAATTAACGGCCAAGTGTGGAGAGAAGATAGAGATTCGTCGGTTTGTCCGATGGGTTCTTGGTGAAGGTATTGAGAAGAAACAAAGTAATTTTGCAGAAGAGGTAGCGGCAGAATTAGCTAAAGCATCAGGAAAAGAGGCATAGAACATTGAGCACACCCATTTACAAGCGTGTTCTTTTGAAGTTAAGCGGTAATGCTTTATCTTCAGATGGTGAGACAATAGGTTCGAATGCATTGAACCATTTATGCGATGAAATTGTGTCCGCATATCAGGTGGGTGTACAAATGGGATTGGTCGTTGGTGGTGGAAATATTCTCCGTGGCAATCAATGGTCAAAGGCTTCTGGTGTAGACCGTGCCACAGCGGATTATATGGGTATGCTGGCTACGGTTATCAATGCCTTAGCCTTACAATCTGCTCTGGAAAAGCGAGGGATAGAAACTCGTGTTTTGAGTGCTATTGAGATGAGGCCTGTTGCTGAGCCATATATACGGAGACGAGCATTGCGACATCTGGAAAAAGGTCGCATTGTTATCTTTGCCGCAGGGACAGGAAATCCCTTTTTAACTACAGACACAGCGGCGGCACTTCGTGCAAGTGAAATAGATGCGGATATTCTTATGAAAGCAACGCGTGTTGATGGAGTGTATTCGTCAGACCCTGAACAAGATTCATCGGCAAAGCGATTTGACCAGATGAATTATCAGGAGGTTTTGACACAAAATCTTAAAGTTATGGATGCGGCTGCAATCTCTATCTGTCGTGAAAAGAATATTCCGATTTTGGTATTCTCATTTCTTGAAAAGAATTGTATTTTAAATGCAGTTTACGGACACTCGATAGGAACCATAGTTAAGGGAGATTAACCTATGCCACACCCACTCATTAAAGAAGCTGAACAGAAGATGGATAAAAGTGTGGAAAGTTTTCAACAGGAACTTTCTGGTTTTCGCACAGGTAGAGCTAATCCAGCGTTGTTAGATGTAGTGCATGTTGATGCGTATGGCAGTAAAATGAAGATTAACCAATTAGGAAATGTCACTGTACCCGATGCCCATCTTATTGTTATAGACCTTTGGGATAAGTCCCTTATTGGTGCTGTTGAAAAAGCGATTATGGCATCACCTTTGGGAGTAACTCCGTCTAATGATGGTAGATTGATTCGCATCCCTATTCCGCCATTGAGTGAAGAACGACGTAAAGAGCTTATAAAAGTTGCTCATAAAATAGCAGAAGAGGCTCGCGTTGCAGTTCGAAATATCCGCCGAAGTATTATAGAGTCTTTGAAGAAGGAAGAGAAAGACGGAAAGATTACAGAAGATGATTTACATCGTTTTTCAGATGATGTACAAAAACTTACCGATAAACATATCGAAAAAATTGACCAGATATTAAAAGCCAAAGAGAAAGATATACTGGAAGGGTAAGTCTTTTTATTAGGATTCTGTGGATATTATATTACTGAGCTAAACATTTGAATCAGGTTTTAACCCATGCGAAAGATTCCTGCGGATTTAGACCCGAGAGTAGATTTGGAACGACTTCCTAAACATATTGCTGTTATTATGGATGGTAATGGTCGGTGGGCAAAACTTCACGGGAAAAAAACAACTGAAGGGCATGAAGCAGGTGCAGAGGGAGTTCGGGAAATATTAAAGGGGTGCAGAGAATTGGGGATTCCGTGTTTGTCTCTCTATGCTTTTTCAACCGAGAATTGGGCTCGACCTCAAGATGAGGTTGAATCCCTGTTCCGACTAATGAGTACGTATATTCGGAATGAGATTGATGAGATAAAAAAACATGGGATACGCGTTTTATTTATGGGTGAGTGGAAAGAATTACCTCCTAATGCGATACAAGACCTTGAATATTGTTTGCACAGAACCGAGAACAATACGGATATGACTGTTATTGTTGGGTTAAATTATGGAGGTAGACAGGAGATATTACGTGCGACGCGTTCCCTTGCTGAAAAAGTTCAAGCGGGAATGCTTAGCCCCCAACAAATAGATGAGGAGATTTTTGTAAAACATTTATATGTCCCTGAGTTTTCGGAAGTAGACCTTCTAATTCGTACCAGTGGCGAGCAACGAGTTAGTAATTTTATGCTCTGGCAAATTTCTTATGCGGAAATGGTTTTTTTACCTGTGCTCTGGCCTGATTTTCGACGTCAACATCTTTGGGAAGCCATTGTTCAATATCAGCAGAGGGAAAGACGTTTCGGCTCACGTTTAGAATGTCTTTGAACACACCTAATATAGGGGAAGTTTTGTGATTCAACGAGTGATAACAGGAATTGTTTTAGTTTTATTAACAGCATTGCTGTTATGGATACCTCCATTATATTTATGTTTAGCCCTTTTTATTGCGGTATTAACAATGATAGCAGGTTGGGAGTATTTTCAGATTACGAATCCCGTAAACCAAAATGTGTTAAGTCTTACGTCGTTGATTCTGATACCCATCATTGTTTTTTCTGGAGTCGGAGGGACTCCTTTTTATATCCATTTATTTTTTGTTCTCTCTTTTGGTGTTATAAGCCTGTTATATATTTTTAACCAAACAGTGTCGCATACAAAATTGGTATATGCATGTTTCGCTTTATTTTATCTTGGCTGGGTTCCAGCACATTTGTTATTACTTCATACCCAACCCCGTGGACCTGGTTATATAACAATGTTCATCGTTGCAGTTGCTTTGTGTGATTCTGGTGCCTTTTGTGTTGGTAAACTTGTTGGGAAACATCAGTTAGCCCCAGAGATAAGTCCTAAAAAGACATGGGAAGGTAGTATAGGTGGGGTTGTTTTTAGTGTTATTGGGATGTTAGTTTTATGGTTATTACAACGGTTTGTTTTTGTTAACTTTCTCCCAGATCAAAGTGTCGTTTTCTATTTGAAATGGGGTATAATACTTTCCATCATTAGCCAGTTTGGAGACCTATTAGAATCACGATGGAAACGTGAAACGGGCGTCAAGGATTCTGGGACTATTTTCCCAGGTCATGGGGGTGTTCTTGACCGTTGTGATGGGATGCTTTTCGCATTTCCATTTTTCTTCTATTTATATAAGATTCTTTGACTGGAGTTTGATTAAAGGGAAGGTTTTCTAATTTTATGTATGAACTTGAAATACAAACTATAAATAACTTAAAGCAACGGCTAACAGAGTTGCGCTCCTGTCTGAATGTAGAAGGGGTACAAGAACGGATAGAATTGTTAGAACGGAGTATGGAAGCACCAGATTTTTGGAACGACCCTGAACGAGCCCAGAAAACGTTGCAAGAAATAAAAAGCCTGAAGAACGCTATAGAAGAACCGGAGTCTTTGAACAAAGAACTTGAAGAAGCAGAAGCCTTTATTCTCATGGCAATAGAGGAAGACGAGGGGACACTAAGTCAGGAGGTGAACCAGTTGATAAGCCGTTTACAGCAGGAAATTCATCAATTGGAAATTAAAAGCCTGTTCAGAGATCCGAGGGATACAAAACCTGCGATTGTAAGTTTTCATCCAGGTGCAGGAGGGACAGAATCCTGCGATTGGGCACAAATGTTATATCGAATGATTATGCGATATTGTGAGGAGAAAGGACTTGAAACAGAATTGGTAGACTATCAACCTGGTGAAGAGGCAGGATTGAAGAGTGCAACAATAAGGGTTACAGGATTGTATGCCTATGGCTTACTCAAATCTGAAAATGGGGTTCATCGTCTGGTGCGAATATCTCCTTTTGATGCGAACAAGAGACGGCATACCTCGTTTACCGCGATTGAAGTTTTATCTGAAGTAGATGAAGATATAAAGATAGAAATACGTGAGGAAGACTTAAAAATGGACACGTTCCGTTCCAGTGGGGCAGGTGGACAAAAAGTAAATAAAACCAGTTCTGCGGTGCGGTTAACTCATTTGCCCACTGGGTTTGTTGTTAGTTGTCAGGTAGAACGTTCCCAACATCGTAATCGTGCGATGGCTCTACAAATGCTCAAAGCGAAGTTATATGATATGGAAATGCGGAAGAAAGAAATGGAACTTTACGCTCAACGGGAAGGTCAAACGGAGGTCGCATGGGGTAGCCAGATTCGGAGTTACATCCTTCAACCATATCAGCTGGTCAAAGACCACCGCACAGGTGCGGAGACCAGTAATGTGGATAGGGTCTTGGATGGTGATTTAGATTTGTTTGTTGAAGCATACTTAAAATGGAATTTAGAAAAGAAAAGTGTAGGAATTTAACTATGGAAGAACAATTCAAAGAACATTCAACTTTACAAGAATTGCGTGAAAATCGTATTCGTAAAATGAACCATTTCCGCGAACGTGGAGATAACCCTTATAAGTATATTTTCCACCGAAGTACTGCTATAGCAAAAATTCGAGAACAATTTGAGAAGATAGAGCAGGAACACGCGGAACAAGCACAGGAGGGAATCCCTGCTACATTGGCGGGTCGTATCACTGCACGACGTGAACAAGGGAAAAGTACCTTTATGGATCTCCGTGATGAAAGTGGTCGTATTCAGTTGTTTTTTGGAGAAAAACAGGTAGGGGAGGATAAATATGAGACCTTAAAAGATTTTGATTTGGGTGATTTTATTGGTGTTGTGGGTTCTGTTCGTAGAACAAAACGAGGCGAAATAACATTGTTCGTG
>JAIWNQ010000218.1 GCA_020216745.1 Candidatus Hydrogenedens sp. | reverse complement strand
AAAGAGTTTGAGATTCTGACAAAATCACTGCGGTCATTACCTGAAAAGTTTCACGGCTTGACTGACGTTGAGACGCGGTATCGCCAGCGGTATCTTGACCTCATAGCCAACCCCGAAGTGATGGAGGTCTTCCGTAAACGAACGCAAATGATTGATGAAATACGTTCTTATCTGAAAGAGCGTGGTTTTCTGGAAGTAGAGACGCCTATGCTTCATCCGATACCAGGTGGAGCCACAGCACGACCATTTGTCACGCATCATAATGCGTATGATACAGACCTTTATTTGCGAATAGCCCCTGAACTGTATTTAAAACGGCTTATTGTTGGTGGTTTCGAACGTGTGTTTGAGATAAACCGTTGTTTTCGTAATGAGGGTGTTGATACAAAACATAATCCAGAGTTTACTATTATGGAACTCTACGAAGCATATCAGGATTATTTGGGATTGATGGAGGAAACAGAGGACTTATTCTATACGATAATGACTAAGATTATAGGTGCTGAGAATTTTACTTATCAAGAGCAAGAGATTTCATTGGCACGCCCATGGAAGCGTATTCCTTTGCATGAGGCTATCCGTCAATTTGCGGGGATAGACCTTGAATCAACTCGTAACCGTGATGAAGCCAAGCGATTGGCAGAACAAATTGGAGTTGAAATTCGTCCCGAAATGGGCTATGGAAAAATAGTAGATGAAGTTATGTCTACAAAAGTCAAACCTCATCTTATACAGCCTACGTTCCTTTATGATTATCCTATCGAAATATCTCCGTTAGCAAAAAAGAAACGGGATAATCCTGTTTTGACGGAGCGATACCAATTATTTATTGGTGGTCTGGAAGTGTGTAACGCCTTTTCCGAATTGAATGACCCATTAGACCAGAGAGAGCGGTTTATGGAACAGGTTCGCCTGCGTGAAGCGGGTGATGATGAAGCCCAATACCTTGATGAAGATTTTCTTACCGCTTTGGAAGTAGGTATGCCACCGACTGCTGGATTGGGGATTGGAATTGACCGTCTTGCGATGCTTTGCACAAATTCGTCATCCATACGTGATGTAATATTGTTTCCTTTACTTAGAAAACTATAAACAATATATAGGAGTTACCTTTGAAATTTGAAGCCTTTGTTGCGTTAAGGTACTTACGAAGCAAACGGCGGAATCGTTTTATCAGTTTGATTTCTATCATTTCGATTGCCGGCGTGAGTGTCGGGGTTATTACTCTTATTATTGTTATGAGTGTTATGACGGGTTTTGATATTGCACTTCGTGAAACAATAATAGGAAATCGTTCACATTTAACTATTTATGATAATGCTGGGAAGATACAGGACTATGAATCGGTTATTCGTGAGATAGAATCACTTTGTCCTGAAATTATTGCCAGTGGTCCCGTGATTCAGGTAGAAGCCTTATTTAAGCATGATGAGTATACTACTGGCGGACTTATTTTGGGTGTGGACCCAGAACGGGAGAGTAAAGTAACAGACCTTGCAAAAAATTTAACAAATGAAGGAGGACGTTTATTTGGTAAAGGGAAACTGCCCGGTGAAAAAGAGATTGTGTTGGGATACCGACTTGCGAATCGCATCGGGGCACGAATAGGCTCGCAATTGCAAATAGTCACCGCACGTTCTATTATCCGCCCTTTTATAGGTCGCCAGTTAGGCTCGCAGTTGTGGCTTTCTGTATCGGGCATTTCTCATGCACGAATGTCTGAATTTGACGAGATTTATGCCTTTGTTGACCTTCAAACTGCTTACATGCTCACTGGTGAGAAAGGAGTGGATGCTATTCATGTGAAGCTGACAAATCCTTTCCTCGCAAGTACAGTAGCATCTAAAATTCGGGAACATCTTCCATATCGCACTAAAACATGGTATGAAGACCAACAGGCGTTTTTTGATGCATTACGGCAGGAGAAACTGGCTATGTTTATCATATTGGCGTTTATTGTTCTTGTGGCTGCATTTAATATTACAAGTACCCTTATCATGATAGTTATGGAAAAACGTCGCGATATAGGTATACTACGGACATTAGGTGCAAGTACGGGCTCCATCTTATTAATATTTATTCTACAAGGTTTGTTTATCGGTGTTATTGGGACTGTTATTGGGCTTTGTGTGGGAATTGTCCTTGCTTGGAATATCAACCCGATTGCCCAGTTTATTGCACACTTGTTAGGTCTTGATTTGTTTAACAGCACAATATATTATTTTGAAGGAATCCCAGTTGCTATTATTCCGTTTGACGTGGCATGCATTGTTGTATCTGCGGTGATATTAACATTCTTGTCTACGTTGTATCCAGCGTATAGTGCGGCTCGGGTAAATCCTGTGGATGCGATTCGATATGAGTAATGTTATTATTTGTGAAAATATTCATAAAAAGTACTACGATGGGTCGCGGGTACTCCATATTTTACGAGGAGTAAATCTCGAAGTCCCAGAAGGGAAAATATTAGCCATTAGTGGTCCATCAGGCGTCGGAAAGAGTACCTTACTACATATTATAGGCACACTGGATTCGCCAACCGAAGGACGAATTGTTATAGGTGGAAGGGATGTGCAAAAGTTATCCCGAATGGAGATTAATCAATTGCGGAATAAAGACATCGGTTTCGTTTTTCAATTCTATCATTTACTGCCTGAATTTACAGCCCTTGAAAATGTGATGATGCCTGCATTATGTAAAGGGAAAAGAAAAGGAGAGTGTTCAGAACGTGCGGAAGAACTTTTATGCAAAGTAGGATTGAAAGAGCGGATGACGCATAAACCTGGCGAATTAAGTGGAGGCGAACAACAGAGGGTTGCCATAGCCCGAGCCTTGTTCAATGAACCGAGGGTTGTGCTTACCGATGAACCTACAGGAAATTTGGATGAAGAAACAAGTAGTGGTGTTATTGATTTACTCTGGAAGTTAAATGAGGATGAAAATATTACACTTGTTGTAGTAACTCATGATGATAGTTTAGCCCAAAAGGCACATCATTGGGTTCATCTACATGAGGGGCAAACATATATTAAGAAGTAAGTCTGGTAAGTCTGACTCACCCGACATATCTTACAATGCGATAAAGGAGTTTTTTCATGAAGGTTACACTTGATTGTCTTGTTTGTTTTATTCGTCAGGCGTATCGTTCTGCGAAAATAGCGACATCTGACCCAGAAATACAACGTCAAATCCTTATTTCTGTTGGTGCTGAACTGCAGAACATGGACATGTCATTATCACCAGCAGAACTATCTCAGTTTATATATGAAATAACTGCAAAACTGTCTGGTAAATCTGACCCATATTTAGAAGAAAAGAGACAGCAGAATGAATTGGCAATGAGTGTAGAAGAAGAATTGCGAGGTATTCGTGACCATAGCGAGAATCCTTTGTTAACTGCCCTACTTCTTTCCGCTGCTGGAAACATTATTGACTTGGGCATCTTAAAAACAGAGGATATTGATATTCATACAGCGATTGAACAAGCCCTAACATTACATTTTGCGGTAAATCATTTTGAGCAATTTCAGAAAGATTTGAGAACAGCAAAACAATTGCTGTTTTTCTTGGATAATGCTGGGGAAATTGTATTTGATAAGATCCTTATTGAAGAACTGCAAAAGTATGTCGAGGTAACGGCTGTGGTAAAGGGCACACCAATCATTAACGATGCCTGTATGGAAGACGCTATTACAGTAGGTTTAGACAAGGTATGTAATGTGATACCTATGGAACGGGGTTGGATTGGTGCTCCATGGCGACAACTTTCATCAGATTTGCGAAAACGAATGGAAGAAGCAGACATCATTATCGGCAAAGGGCAAGGGAATTATGAAACGCTTGACGACTATCCTGGCAATGTTTATTTATTGCTTAAAGCCAAATGTTCTGTAGTGGCAGAACACATGGGCGTTAAAGAAGGGGAAATTGGTTTTCTTTCACCGCGGAAACAACGTGCTAACCATCATTAAAAATTATTTGTTATGGTCAAAACAAACGTTTAATCTTTCTATGTGTAGAAATACATTTGAACAAACATAGGAAAGTTATAGAGAGATAGAATGTCTATGATTTTTTCTTTTGCTGGTCGAGTACTTTTCGGATACGTTGAGCAAGGTCACGGGCAACAATGGGTTTCATAACGATTTCATCAATACCTAACCGCTTTAATTCATCGGGAGAAAGTTCACCGCTAAAACCTGTAAATAAAATCACAGGTATTTCAGGTCGAAGTTCCTTAACCCATCGAGCCAGAACTTCACCAGACATTTTCGGCATGGCTTGGTCTGTAACAACAAGGTCAAATCGGTCTGGGGCTTGTGTAAAGATGGCTAAAGCAGATAAGGGATTCTGACATGCTTCGACTTCATAACCCCATTGAGTCAGGACACGCTTCCCTAATTTACATACCGATTCCTCATCATCGACAAAAAGTATTCGCTCATGCCCTTCGAGAGGTTCCTCATCTGACTTTTGTTCGGAAACAATTGGATGGTCAATTCTGGGGAAGTAGGTATAAAAAGTAGAGCCCATGCCCGGTTTGCTTTCCACAATAATAGCCCCTCCATGAGCAGAGACAATGCCATGAACAACTGCCAATCCCATGCCTGTTCCCTCGCCCGGTTTTTTTGTAGTAAAAAATGGGTCGAAGATGCGTTCTAAGATTTGGGGTTCCATACCATGACCATTGTCGCGAACTGTTAATTTAACATACGTGCCAGGCTTCAATTTGGGATGGATACTGGAGGCACTATTATCCAGCACCACATCTCGTATATCTACTTCCAGTTTGCCTCCTTTTGGCATGGCTTGAATTGCATTTGTGCAGTAATTCATCACAACTTGATGAATCTGTGCTGGATTTCCCATGATAGCACCCGAATGGACGTCAATATTATCAATGATTTCGATGCTTGGTGGAGTTGTTGCTCGTAATAGTTTCAGTGCTTCTCGGGAGATTACATGAAGGTATAACGGTGACCGTTCTTCACCTGTTTGACGGCTAAATGTTAAAATTTGTTTTACGAGGTCTTTGGCACGATGAGCCGCTTGTAATACTTCCTTTAAATCATCATGAAGGGGTGTCTTTTTAGGGACTTCATTTAGTGCCATATCGGTTAGTCCGATAATCACTGCAAGTAGGTTATTAAAGTCATGAGCAATCCCACCCGCCAGAACACCGAGGCTCTCCAATCGCTGGGAATGTTGAATCTGTTGTTCGGCACGACGTCGCTCTTCTTCTTCTTGTTTTTGGGCTGTAATATCCTTTATCGACCCTAAGATACGGTAAGCCTCACCATTTGCGTCTGGCAAAACTACTCCTTGATTTTCAATGTATCGATATTCACCACTTTTATGCATAAGCCGATACTCGATTCGGAACTTGCCTACTTCTTCCCGTGCAATTGCAATATGAGCCTGAACACGGGGTAAATCCTCTGGATGAATGTGGTCAACCCAACGTTGAAAATCTATCATGTCTAATTCACGTGGGAGGTAGCCTGTGACTTGTGTTACCGCACCACCCCACTTAATTTTGCCTGTCTGAAGGTTGCAATCATAAATCATCATCCCTGTTTGTGCAGCTAAAATGCGGTAACGAGAAATACTTTCGGAAAGTCGTTCAGAGGTAATACTCTGGGTATCTTCTAAAGGTTGGCCAATGGCAATAATGCAGGGCTGATTATCAGTATCAAAGACTCGCGCTTGCACATAAATCGGGATTTGACGACCATCCTTGGCTAATATCACCGTTTCGAATGAAACTTGTTGATGCTGGATGATACTTTCTATCCTACCCTGTACCCCTTCCATTCTGTTTTTGGGGATGATATCACGAAGACGGAGTTGTAGGAATTCGTCTTTGGTATATCCTGTCATTCTATACACTATCGAATTACCATTGAGAAAACGGCTATCCTCAATATTTTTGTTAAGTTCAAATATCAGGATAGGATTGCTACAGTTATCTAATAAGAAGCGATTTAATTCGTCGTAAACAAATAATGCACGAGAACGTTCCTCTGCTAAATTCATTAATTTGCGGCTTGTATCCCATAATACCACTTCGGTCTGTTTTATCTTTAGTAAGATACGAACACGAGTAATGAGTTCTGTAATATCGCAAGGGAAAACAAGAAAATCGTCCACACCAGCGGCTAAATATTCCCAACGTCGCTGGGTTGCAATATCATTATTGATGACAAGGAGAATGGGAGTTTTGCTTGTTTTAATCGTTGTTTTCCAATGTCGGCATAATGTTAGGCAGACTTCATTTCCGAGGGCGATATCAAGGATTATACAGTCTGGGACTAAAACCTTTACATAGTCCATTGCGTCTTTTAATGATGACGCACAGTCGATATGACATTCTGGAAGATGTTCCAATATTATTTGATATAGAGAGGAACTCACTCCTTTGTGTGGCTGAATAAGTAGTACACGGTAAAGTTTGGATATATCAGAAACAGTATCTAATTCTCTTTCAGATATCTCATCTGTGTCTTCACTATGGTTGTTGGAGTCGTTCTCAACTTTATCAACTGATTTCAACTTCTTTTTCATAATGTCTTGTAGCCATAATTAATTTAGTTATAATAATCTAAATATATATTGTAAAAGGAACTCCTGTGAGAAAAAAAATCAGGCAAATTTTAAAATACACGGTATTCTTCCTTGTCTTATGTATATTATTCATACTCTCCGTTTTCTCAGGAATATGGCTCGTCTTTCAAGTAAAAGAGTCTCTAACATTTAAGATTGGTTCAAATGTAACAATTAAATTAACAGGGCTTTCTATTCAGTCTGGAATTAGATTTAAGAATGTAGTGCTTGATAGTACTCCCTATCATTTCGGAATAGAACTTGATGATGTTCATATCCAGTTTTTCCAACGAGGTTTTTGGGACTACATTGTATCTATAGATAATTGCACAATTTCTGCTAAAATACAAATGGAGAAAGGTAATAGCATTAATACTAATCAGGGTAGTACCATCCGTGATTGGGAGAAGGATATTAATGAATATATAAAGATGTTTCCTATAAATCTCGGTGTAAAAAATATTGACATTTATATTTCCAAGAACGGGGATGAATTGGCATTAGAAGGACTGAGATTAGAAGCAGATAGGCAAAGAATGTCTGCGAGTCTTGTTGGGGAAACTTCTACTTTAGATATTACCTATAAGGGTAAAAAGGAGAAACGTTCAGGAAGGGTTAATATCGACTATCGATTATTACCAAAATGCCATGAATTAAACACATTAATACAGTTTGACCCACATATTTTAATATCCAGCCATATTAGTGCTGACGGTTTGGGCAAACAATTGAAGTTTAATAATGTTCAAATGTCTCTGGATGAGGAATCTTCCCTTTTTTTGTCCGTTTTAACCTTGCCTATTCTTGGAATGCCTCTATTTTGGGAAAAAGTAGACGTCAAAAAACTTGAGGGGACATTTCGACACAGCGATTTTATGTGGTTTCCCGAAGAAGTAAATGGGGACGTATATATCAAGTCGTTAACAATTGGTGAGACAACAAAGCCATGGTTTAGATACAGCACTACGTTAAATATTCATTCCGAGAGCGTAGTGGATGGAAGTTCGACTATCGTTGAATTATCGACATATGAGGAACCAGAATGGAATATGCAATGGAAATACGAATATCTGTCACACCGTACTGAGTTTTCCTTCGCTACTAAAAAACCGATACGAAGCGCGTTTATTCAGGAAATATCCCCTTACTGGTATGATACTTTGATGCTTAAACAAATAGCACCATTTGAGATTAATGTTTCATCAGCATTGGCAGGAAATATACTTAATCTTCAGGGAACAATGAATGGACAATGTTCCTTTTCAGGAGAACAAAAAATAACTTTAGATAGTCAGGTATTACTAAATTTTGCAGGCAAGCCTGAAATAAAATGGGAAGGCACAGCCTTTTATTTAAAGCATCCTATCCACTTTACTTATGAAGGGTTACCATATCAGGATTTTCATTCTTCTTTACAAACAGAAACCATTCCAATGAAATATTTTATTAAATTATTGCCAACGTTAATGGTGAAACCTTTGGAGAATGCAGTAGGTAATTGCATCATTAATATGAATGGCAATATATGGGAAGATGTAAAACTAAATATTAATGGGACTATCCAGCCACAGAAAGAGGATGAGGAATTTCCACCTATTGTTCCTTCTCAATATTCATTTGTTGGTGTGTTGAAAAATATGCAGGTAGCGGAAGGGAAGTTTAGTCTCATCTCTGAGAATTCGACAGATTTTAAACTTGATCCATGTAAACTACATCTGTTCCCTTTATCTTTGGAAGGGAAAGTCAACACAAAGATATATCTTTCGACTATTTCGTCGGTATTTATGCCGATGGACGTTATGGGTAAAGTTAATTTTCAAGGGAATCTGTTCTGGGATGGTGGGATGCAAATACGGATGCAAGGAATAGGTGACGGAGAGGGTGTTGGGATTGTAGGATATGCCTTACCAGAAGGGGCTAACCTCTATGCAGACGGTGAGGTACTAATTGACTTTTCAAATTATGCTATAACTATTGAACAATTGAAAGCAGGTATTAACAATAATACAATTGCCATTCTTGAGAAAAGTGTATTTAACTTCCCTCAAAACGAGAAGCCATTCTCTTTATCCCTTTCTCAATTTTCTATTGATGGGGATATTAGTAAATTATATGAATTGGGTATTGACCCTGAGAGCAAAGGGAAATGCACTTTTCACATAAGTGATTTAAGTTTTACTGACAATCATTTAACAAAGGGAAATGTAAGTTGGAATTTAAATATTGAGAAATACAATCAACCCTCATGGTTCATACAAGCCCAGAACATTATAACGCAAGGACAGGCAGAAAATATTGGAGAAACGTCTATTCCCATAAATATAACCCTTGACCAAGTTGGGATAAGTCGTCTATTGCTGAAACAAATTGAAAATGACATAAAGGTGCATGTTTATCCTCCTCAGATGGAATTAAATAAAGTAACTGGACATATCTGGGGAGGCACTTTTGAGGCAAAGGGGACGCTCAATATGGATGAAACAGGATTTATAGGAAAAATAAACGGGCTTTTTAAGAATATTGATTTGGCTTTATTTACTGAAGAATTACAACCTCCATGGATTAAATTAACAGGGATAGCACATGGCACATTTGATTTAAATATGAACCTTACAAGTGGCGAATTAATAGACGGAAATATAAATATAATCTGTCCCCAAGGGTTAACGATAAATCGTGATGTGCTTATGCAATTAATTCTTTACTTGCAAAATGTAAGCATTGTTCAGAAACAACTGGAAAAGTTACTGGGGCAAGAAGACCCAAAATCATTTAATAAAGGTGAGTTAAACATTGGATTTAAAGACAATCAGGCGACCATCTCTTTATTATTATCAACCCCAAATTTAGACCTTGCTCCTGTTTTTTATATTAATGCGGATTGGAAAATGCTGTGGTCATTACTTACAACACCCTCTAATGTCCAAATAGAAATAAAATAAATAAGGTCTCTTTTAAAATCAACTCAATTTTAAGAATTGAAGTAAAGTGGAATGTGCTTTTATTACGAAGATAGCATTCCTAAACCTATTAAGATTGCCTCAAAATTCATTATCGTAATAGTGAATTAAAATTTATTTTTTTACGTTTAATAAAGAGGAATATTTATAAAGGTTAAAACTTGATTAAATATATTCTTTGTGATTATTATTTAATAAGCAGTTTAGAATGTAATAACAATGAAAGGGTTGAAGGATATGAAAAAAGTTATCATCCTTATGTTAGTGATAGGCATTGCATTAAGTATTAACTGTGTGTTGCAAACGAAACATACCATAGAAGCCCATATAACACTTGATATACGACATGTTCAGGAACAAGCGGGTAGTTTGCTGGATTACGTTGAAAAGAAGAGGGATGAATTACCAGTCAAAGAAGATAATGGCGAGCAAAAGAA
>JAIWNQ010000217.1 GCA_020216745.1 Candidatus Hydrogenedens sp. | reverse complement strand
AACGAGCTGGTTAGGTTCCAGTTTCTGTATTTTCAAACCTGCATATGCGGAGTCTTTGGCAACTGTGTCTCCTCTCGCCAAAGAGATTGCAGACCGTATGCGGGAACGGTATGATGCCATAGAAGCCTTGAAAAATCAGGGGTGTGTCGCTGAAAATAATCGAGGCTATTTAGAGTTGAAGGATTGTGATGCTCAAAAAGAAGCGGAACGTAAAAATGAGATTCAACGACTGCTTTCCGAAGAGAATAAAGACCGAAAAGCACTCTATAAAGAGATCGCTAATTTAAACAAAAATATACCTGATATGTCTATATCAAAAGTTGAGACCATCTATGCCCTTGAACGAATCCAAAGAGCCAAATCTGGGCAAATTATCCAGCTTCCAGACAATAATGAAGACTTTATGAAAGTTAAAAATAGTGGATTAGGCCAAAAGTTGGGAGATAAATGTGTCCCAGGAGCATGGGTAACAGTTCCTTAATCAGATTGTATTCCGAAATATAACCTATTTTTCTCTACATATTTGAAATGAGGTTCATGAAATCGATACTTTTTTTCGCACCGAATTGGATTGGCGATGCGGTGATGTCCACGCCATTGCTACGTTCAATAAAAAAGTTTTATCCGTCTGCTTCTGTTCATATCGTTGCCAAAAAAGCAGTTTGTGAACTTCTTGATGGATTAAAATATATTAATGATTCTTTCTCTTTGCCATCACATCCTTTACAGCAGTTAAAATTGGCGTATGAATTGAGAAAATACAAGTATTCATCTGCTTTTGTATTGCCTCATTCCTTTCGTTCTGCTCTTCTTGCTTTCATTACTGGTGCGTCATTAAGAATTGGTTATGATTGTAATTCACGAGGTTTTTTATTATCTCATCGAATTGCCTTCCCCCAAGATGGTTCTGGTAATCGCAAAATTCAATACATGGTTTACGAATACTTAAGATTAGCTGAACTGCTAAATATTCCATTTGATAATAAGGGTTTGGAATTAGCCGTATCTGAGGAGGAGCAATCTCTGTGGATAAAAGAATTAGAAAAAGAACAATTAGGAGGCTTTCGTGTGGGTATTGCTCCAGGTGCGTCGTTTGGTTCGAGTAAACGTTGGGATGTTCAAAGGTTTGCTACAGTTGCAGAGGTATTAACACAAAAATATGGATTAACGCCCATACTAATCACAGGACCTGGGGAAGAAGAGATTAAAAATGATTTTTCTAAATATTATAAAAAGAAGTTTATTGACCCTTTCATTAATGGGCATCATCTTTCCCGACTTAAGGCCGTTATTAAAAATTTAGACCTCCTTATTTGTAATGATAGTGGACCACGGCATATTGCTATTGCTTTCGATATCCCTGTGATTTGTCTAATGGGACCAACAAAACCTGAATATACCGAAAGTCCGTGGGAACGTGGTGAAGTGCTTCGTGTTCCTGTCGATTGTGGACCTTGCCAATTACCTGAGTGTCCCACAGACCACCGTTGTATGACGTTAATTACACCCGAGATGGTTCTTAACGCAATAGAAAAATGGCTAAACAAAAGATAAAGAAGACAAAAAATTACCTTCCTAACTCAAATTGTATTATTGTTTTTTGATATGATAATTAGGTTAAGATGAGGAACATAACTATTAAAAAAAGGGAATAATGTGCAAGAACGAAGAACATTTATTCGTAGGCAGGTAGACCGAGATTTAATTCAACGGTACCATGCCCTAATTCAACGGATTCAACAGTTAGAGACCCGAGTTGGTGAGGAAGAAAGTCGTGAAGTGCGACATAAACGTCGTAGAATAATCCGCCATTTATGCCATGTTAGTATCGGTTTACCTATTAGATACTGTTCTGATAAAGATGATGTCTGGACAGTAGAACAACTTCCACTTAAAGGTAGATTGCTTGACCTTAGTGCAGAAGGATGTGCGGTATTTACTCATCAAAGTTTTGATATTGGTCAAAATATTAATTTAGACATAGAGGTTTCTGGTGGCAAACATATTCGTGCAACTGGTGCTATTCGTTGGACGAAACACTTACCCGAAAAGGGTGGATTTGCATCTGGTGTTCAATTCTTAAAAGTTAATAAAGATGACACAAAAGTATTAACACAGTTTTTAGATGAATTAGATAGAACCATTGGCTTGTAAGGATTCTTTTTATGAGAACAGTCTATGTTGTTACAATGTGGTCAGGTGGAAGACCCGCTAAAAAATGGAAATCATTTGAATACCCCAAACTGCTTCCCCAAGGGACTGGAGTTGAATTTATATGCTGTGAGACAAAACTTAAAGTTCAGATTATTGGAAGTATATCTGTAGAAGAGTATGAATCAGGAAAAGAAGACCTTGAAATGGGGCTTTATCACGAATTGAATAATGAGAAATCAAGCACCAAAGAGAAAGAGACCAGTACCCCAAATAATATTGAGCGAATATTTTAATCTTTTTATGTAAATCTTAATATTTTTGGTTTTATTTTCAATTGCGGTAGAATGTTATTAGTTTAGAGGAGGTGAAAATATGGTTCAGCTCAACATGGGTAATTGTGTTATTGAAGTGGTGCAAGGTGATATAACAAAAGAACAAACCGATGCTATTGTTAATGCGGCAAACAAATCTCTTCTCGGTGGAGGTGGTGTTGATGGAGCCATACATCGTGCTGGAGGACCAGCAATATTGGAAGAATGCAGAAAGTTAGGTGGCTGTGAAACAGGCGATGCTAAAATCACAACAGGTGGTCGGTTACCCGCTAAGTATGTAATTCATACTGTTGGACCTATCTACCGTGATGGGAAACATGGTGAACCAGATTTGTTAAAAAGCTGTTACGAACGTTCTTTAGAAGTAGCGGTGGAACACAAGGTAAAAACTATTGCTTTCCCAGCCATCAGCTGTGGTGTTTATGGTTACCCAATTCCAGAAGCTGCAAAAATTGCTGTTGGAACTGTGAAAGAATTTATAGAGAAGAACCCTTCTTGTGGGATAACCAATATTCGCTTTGTAATGTTCGGACATGATACGTATGGTCCTTTCTGTGATGCACTGAGGATGCTTGGTGGAATAGAACTATAATATCCTTAACTATTTTTCCGTAGTCTTTCTGCGGATTCGAGTATAACCGTTTCTGTTTCTTCCCAACCGAGGCATGGGTCTGTGATACTGACCCCATATTCAGGGACTGCTCCAGGAGGGGGAAAAGGTTGGTTTCCCGCTTTAATGTTACTTTCAAGCATAGCACCAAGAATAAATCGATTCCCTTCTATTCTTTGTTGAATTACATCACGAAGGACATGGGCTTGTAATACATATCTTTTGCCACAATTGGCATGACTACAATCAATAACAATTCGTGGAGGTAGTCCTACTTTTTGCATTTGCTCAACCGCTTCAATGACACTTACAGGGTCATAGTTTGGTCTTCCCCTACCACCACGGAGAATAATATGAGATAACGAGTTGCCCGCTGTTTCAATAATGCAAGACCTGCCATCTTCATCAATACCTAAGAAGTGATGGTGTCCCCTTGCTGAAATCATAGCGTCAATGGCTACTTGTAGATTACCGTCAGTACTATTCTTGAAACCAATGGGCATAGAGAAACCACTTGCCATTTCTCGATGTGTTTGTGATTCTGTGGTTCGTGCACCAATAGAAGCCCAACATACTAAATCAGAAATGTATTGAGGAACTATTGGGTCTAACAATTCGGTTCCCGTAGGTAGTCCCATCTCAGCAATTTTAATTAGGATTTCTCTGGCTAAATTTAAACCTTTAGCGATGTTATGGGTACTATCTAAATCGGGGTCGTAGATTAGTCCTTTCCAACCTAAGGTTGTCCGTGGCTTCTCAAAATATGTCCGCATAATTATAAACATTACATCACTTACTTGCTTTTGCACATTTAATAATCTCTGGGCATAGTCTAAGGCAACTTCACGGCTATGAATAGAACAGGGACCCACAATAATCATGAAACGGTTATCTTCTCCACGCAGGATAGCACCAACAGTATTACGGAACTCTGCGATACTGCGGGACAAAGCATCTGTCATGGGATATGCCTTTTTTATCTCCCGTGGTGTAATAAGAGGAGTAAATGCAACAATATTTATGTTTTCAATAGCATGTAATTGTTGTTTTTCCATAGCCACACTCCATTGTAGGAAATTTCAATTATTAATATATTCTATCAAATAATCAACCTCTAACTTGTGGGAAGGTCGTCAAATAATTATCCTTGAATAGAAATCCCCTCAAGCTTTAGTAATTTGCGTTTCCATTCCAAGCCAGCGGAAAAACCTCCTATGTGCCCCTTCGCTGTTAGTACACGGTGACAGGGGATAATAATTGGTAATGGATTTTTATGAAGTGCTTGCCCAACTGCTCTGGCATGATTTTGCGATAAGTGTGCCATTTTTGCCAGTTCAGAGTAACTGCAGATGTTGCCCCACGGTACTTTTCTCAAAGCATAGAATATCTTTTTTTGAAATTCAGTCGCAGAGGATAAATCCAGTGGAAGCCCTTCAAACTGTTCTGGAATCCCCGAAAAGTATCTATCTAATAAAAACGATACGTGCCTACCAAGCAAAATATTTGGGGTTTCATGGAGAAGATAAGGTCGCGGATTCGAAGAATGATAAAGATAAAGTTTTTGGAGACCTTTTGAAGAAATATATCCATAAATAACATCTGATGCCTTTTTAAAAATAAAATTTGCTACATCCATAACGTTCCCGACGTGGTATAACTTCCTTCCAGTTTTAGATACTATTGATTTATAATTATAGCACTGTTTTGGAGCATAACTCATGACGGATATTGTTTTATCAACAATTACAGCGAGATACTCTCATGCGTCGTTTGGACTTCGTTGGCTACGTGCAAATTCAGGTATATGGAGAGAGAAAATTGTCATTAAGGAATTTCATCTTAAGCAGGCTGTGCCAATTATCGCCGAGTCGATACTAAAGGAAAAACCAAAAATTATAGGGCTTGGGGTATACATTTGGAATCTAAACGAGATAACCGAATTGGTGCAAATTATAAAACAGGTAGCCCCTGAAATCATTATTATTATTGGTGGACCTGAAGTAAGTTACGAATACGAAGAACTCCCTGTCTTTCATTGGTCAGATTATCTTGTTCGTGGAGAAGGTGAACGTGCCTTTTCTGAATTGTTAGACAACCTATTAACAGACCGAAAACCACAACAGAAGATATGGGAAAAACCTATTTCGGATTTAAACATTTTGACGTTGCCTTATGACGAATACACATCAGAGGACATTGAACATAAAATTATCTATGTCGAAAGCACACGGGGTTGCCCGTTCCATTGTGAATTTTGCCTGTCTTCTGTAAATCCTGGAGTGCGATTTTTTGATAGGGGTACATTTTTAGAAAGCATGTATAAGTTAATAGAGCGTGGAGCAAAAAATTTTACTTTTGTAGATAGAACCTTTAACATTAATGAAACACATGCATTAGACATTATCGATTTTTTTCTAAGTCATATCAAACCAGATATGAGGATTCATTTTGAGATTGTTCCTGACAAATTAAGTATGAATATATTAGAACGATTTAAGGAATTTCCATCAGGAACTCTTCATTTAGAAACAGGGCTACAAACAACAAATCCAATTACACAAGACTTAATATCGCGCCGTCAGAATTTAGAAAAAACATTTGAAGTATTACGTTATTTACGTACAGAAACAGGAGCAAAAATTCATGCAGATTTAGTAGCAGGTATGCCTGCGGAAACATGGGATACGATGAGAGATGGTTTTAACAGATTAATTGAAGTGGCTCCACAGGAAATACAATTGGGAATCTTGAAACGGTTAAGAGGTGCTCCTATTTCACGACATATCAAGACTTACAGCCTTGCGTTTGCTCCTTTTCCGCCGTATGAGATACTTCAGACCAGTACACTCTCTTTTGACGAGTTACAAAAACTAAAACGGATGGCACGGTATCTCGAACTATACTACAATCAGGGGAACTTCCAACAATCACTTAATCTATTATGGGCATCTGATACAACGCCTTTTGATGCTTTCTCAAAGTTTAGCGATTTTATATGGGAAAAAACAGGAAAAACTCATGAACTATCGCTTGCGACGCTTGCCAATCTTTTATTTTCATATCTTATGTCAACAGAAAAATACTCTAAGATAGAAATAGAATCTGCTCTTCGCAATGATTATTCAAAGAAACCAGGGAGAACCGAAAGACTCAATTTTCATAAAACAATTGAGTTTATGGATAAGGGCAAGAAATGAATTAAATGGAAATAGGTTATTTTGGATGTATACAATAGGGGATGGAATTGGAAAAGAAGGAAAGGAATAAATATGACAGATTCAAAAAAGACGCCATTAGTTAGTGTAATTATGGGAAGTGCTTCGGATTGGGATGTTATGTTGAATGTAGTAAAAATTCTCAAGGATTTTGATATCCCCTATGAAGCACGTGTTCTTTCTGCACATCGAACACCAGAAATGCTGAAAGAGTATGTAAAATTTGCTGAAGAACGAGGAATTGAATTGTTCATTGCTGGTGCAGGGATGGCCGCCGCACTGCCTGGAGTTATTGCATCTTGCACGGTTTTACCTGTACTGGGTGTCCCTATTCCCTCTGGAGCATTGAACGGACAGGACGCATTGTTTTCAATCGTTCAAATGCCACCAGGAATTCCTGTTGCCTGTTTTGCAATCGGCAAACCAGGAGCAACAAATTCTGCACTCATGGCAATTGCTATTTTGGCTCGGAAATATCCAGAATTAAAAACAAAACTTATCGCATATCGGGAACAGCAAGCGAAGAAGATTTTAGAAACAAATCTCCCAGATAATATTTAATAAAATATGCCTCCAGAAGTTTTTGTATTTCTCGCTTTTCTATGTGCAAGTTTTGTGCATGCCACAACGGGTTTTGGTTCTGCTTTAGTCGGTATGCCGATATTAGTGTTGGCTGTGGGACTCCAAATCTCTGCACCTTTGCTCGCCCTATTAAGTCAGATTGTTAATTTAGGTGTGCTGTTGCAAAACTGGAAATCTCTCAATTGGCGGAGTTCGTTAATATTGATCCTCCCTTCTATTTTTGGTGTTCCCATTGGTTTGCTGTTTCTCAAAGGTGGAAATGAGCAAATTTTAAATGCCGTTTTAGGGATAGTTTTAATAGGTTACGGCTTTTTTTCATTTTTTTATAAGGACAATACACATGAAAAGCATTTGGTCTCGTCACCAACCCCAAGCAAAACGTTTTATGGACTGCTTGCTGGTTTTGTTGCTGGAATTTTAGGTGGTGCTTATAATGCAAATGGTCCACCTGTAATTATTTACACCAGCATTGCAAATCCAGAAAAAGGGAGTTTTCGCTCTGTTTTACAAGCCTTCTTTCTCGTTAACGGTTTTATCATTATTTTTGGTCATCTTATTGCGGGTTTAGTGACAAAACAGGTACTTTATTACTCACTGCCAGGCATTCCAGGCATGTTTCTTGGTATGCTCTTAGGTTTTTATGTAGACCGTTTTCTTACACCTCAGCGGTTCAGATGGGTCGTTATTATTGGTATCATTTTATTAGGTGCTGGCTTACTTATTCCTTCCACTTTATTTCTACTTCAACCACATCATTAATCCATGTGAAACACTTCTTTTATGGGAGTAAATAAAGGCTTATTTCCATCTGTTTCCATAAGTGGGTTCGTTTTTGACCACCATACTTTCATAATAGGCTCCTGAGCAATTCGAGTAAAGCAACCCTCAGGGTCTACTGATTCAAAATATGCAAAAAGTTCTAACCCATAGCGAAAAATAGAATAGTTATGAAATCCTGCTCTGCGATGTGCCTCAATAACATCTTGCCCTATATCTTTGTGTAGCCGTTCATACTCTTCAATAACTAAATCGTTTTTTAATTTCATCATAAAAGCATATCTCTGCATATAGACAACTCCTTTTTAACAATAGTAGTTATTATTTATTTATATAGAATATAATCTTATATAAATACAATGAACTTATCAAAATGAATAGAAAGGGACGAAGATGCAATTATCTTTTTTCCTCCTCTTTGCCATTACCTTTTCACAAACGGCTGATAACGAAATATTGACTCAAAATGCAACTTTAAATAATGAGTCTATGTTATTTTGTTGGAAAATTGTTCAAGGTTGGATGCAGTTTAGCGACCCAGAGGTATATTTATTTCCCCGCAACTTGAAATCGGATTTTTACTGGAATGCGAAGGATTGTTCCGCAGACAATTATCCATTTTTGACATTGACGGCATACCTTACTGACCGCTATTTATTTGAAACGAGGATGAAGAGTATCCTAAAAATGGAACAGAAATTATGCAATCGCATCGACCGCCTCCCAGATGATTGGGATTTAATACAAAGGAATTTCCGTACGCCAACACCTGAATTGCCATCCTTAATCTTTGGTTCGGCAGAATATATCAAAGATGGCTTACTACCGCTCACTGAATGGCTTGGTCCCTCGGAGTGGTCTCAACGAATGCTTGACTTGATGGATGATATTTGGAAAAACGCCAAGATTAAGACAGAAGTAGGACTTTTACCAGATACTTCCCACGAGGTTGCAGGAGATGTGCTCCAAGGGCTATCTCGTATGTACTGGCTAACTGGTAATGATAAATATAAAGAGCAGGCTCTCCAATTAGCTGATTATTTCTTTATACATCATTCTCCTGTAGAGACAGATTATTTTCAATTAGACGACCATGGGTGTGAGATTTTCGGTGGTCTTTCCGAGGCTTATTTAATATCTAAATACAAAGCACCCGAAAAACATGAGCAATGGAAAGAACCTATGCATAACATTATCCGTAAGATATTAGAGATAGGACGGAATGACTATGGTTTGTTCTATGAAGCGATAAATCCTAAAGAAAAAAAGGTGCTACGTCAAACTTTGACCGATAACTGGGGCTATAACTATAACGCAATCGCTACCGTTGCTATGATTGACGATATGCCAGATTATATACGAGAGATACAAAGGACACTTGATAACCTGTGGGAAGCACGAGATTATCCGTGGGAAAATGATATTGCCGATGGATTGGCAGACTCATTAGAAGGGGCAATTAACCTGATAAATCGCTTTCCATCATCACAGGCAGAGCGATGGGCAGATTATACTGCACAGAGATTACTGAAAAAGCAAAAGCCCTCAGGAATAATTGAAGGTTGGCACGGAGATGGAAACAGTGCCCGAACAATGCTGATGTATGCCTTCTGGAAATCACAAGGGTGTTATGTTGAGCCGTGGCATGCGGATATCGGTGTCGGAGCTATACGTCAAGCACATAACCAAATAAAGGTCGTTGTAAAAACAGAATGGCGATACTTAGGCAAATTAAAATGCGACCTACCGAGACATAAAGAATATTTTCATTTGCCGATAGATTATCCGCGATTAAACCAGTTCCCAGAGTGGTTTACCGTAGAAAAGGAACGAAAATATCAAGTGATTGTCAACGACAAAGAACCCATAGAAATGGATGGAACAGAACTAAGAGAAGGAATCGCTCTCGACCTGCCAGCCAATGGCGTTGCGGTTATAACTATCACAGTTTTATAACAAACTGGTTGTCGTTCCTTTCTTTTGATATTTACGGACAAGATGAGCGATTAGAACAAGTATTAAGAAGATGACAACAATACCGATTCCTTTTGTGCCAATTTTTGAGGTAATAGACCATAAACTACCTACTACTGATAAAGTGAATGAGATACCTAATAAAACATTCCAAAGCCACCATTTTATACCTTGAGGTGTATTCTCCTTAAGAAGTTTTTTCTGATTCAAGAGTAGCCAGAAGGAAAGGTATGCCAAGGGTAACAATGTCATGCAAAAAACAGAGGTTGGAATAGCAAGCCACATTTGAGCATCTTTCCAAAAAAGCACACCTACAAGGCTTATAGAAACCATCAGTCCACCGAAAAATTGTGTCC
>JAIWNQ010000216.1 GCA_020216745.1 Candidatus Hydrogenedens sp. | reverse complement strand
AACCACGGAAAGGTCTATTCAGAAGTTCGCAAAAACATAGGCTATTTATTACCATTAACATTGTGGACACACCCAACCCCATGCCTAAAACACCAATACCAAAAATGTAGCGTGCCACAGTGGAACCTGTTAAGGGTTTTAAGGCATCGGAGAGATTAAATGCATCCCGACGAACCAACATAGCTGACAACTTACGGTCTACCTCAGGTAACTGGCTTAACCGATATTCCTTTTCTTGTTGGGATAAGTTATCCCATGTGTTTTTACCTATTTCAAAACTAATGCGGTCTTCTAATAATCTGTTAAAACTGCCTACTAAATTTGGAGCAGGTTGAATGATATTCCCTTTTTCATCTCGTTCACCCAAAAAGCCAGGGGCTGGTTTTGCATGGAATTGAACTGCGGAGGCTATCACCACACAGCTGGTAGCAAGCACGAATGGAACAAATAGTCCAGTCGATAAATCAAATATTGCTAACCCTCGAAACTCATGGTCCCAACCTTTACGCAACATGGAATATGGCAACATAAAGGTCATATTAATTCCTACTGCAGTTGCCGCAGCACTAATGATAACATCACGTTGTTGAGACACGATAAGATTGGTCCAGTAAGAACGTGCAGTATCAGAAACTTCGTTTATGTATGGCATTAGATGTTTTGAAGGTTGGAATAATAGTGAAAAGTCAGGAATGAACCCAGCCAAATATTCCTGCCATCGAACCTGTCCTTTTACGGTTAAAACTGCAACTACCCCAAAAAAACAAATAACCACAGAACCAACCATTATTTTTACAACTATCTCAAAAACTTTTACACCTCTGCCTCCAAGTGTGTACATTGTTAGAAAGGTTATATTAATTGTAAGTATGAGCAGTCCAGCAAGTACTTTCCCTGTAAACAGGTCCACTGTAGGTGGTCCGAATACCTGTGGTAGCAGGTTTTGCTGAAATGATGCAATGGCTAACGAGTACTGAGGCATTGACCAGACAAAATTCGCTAACATTGCACCAACAAGCCAGCTCCACCCTAACACGGGGTTAACATGCTCGTTAATGGTACGAAGAGGTCTCTGTCCTGTGGAGAGGGTAACATAAGAAATCGCACTGAGCATAATAATTCCCGCCAGCATTGCTAACGGCTGTAACCATAACAAACCAAATCCTACCAATACCCCTAAATACATGCTGGATGACAACGACCCACCACCAAGGGTAATAGCACTTTGTAGCCAGCCAGGTCCTGAAAGGCGAACAAATGTTTTAAGAATGGCTCCTTTGCCTTGTTCTCGGGACTTAATAATTAGTTCCCGTTCTTTTTGGATATTGGGAGATATGATCTTCATCTGTTCAAGGATAGGGTCAGGGTGATTGGACATAAGGCATACCTTTTCTCAGTTCATTTTACTTTGATATTACCAAAATATCGGGATGAATTTTAAGTTCATCCCGATATATGTTTAACATTTACATCGGTTGATTTCTTTCCTTAGCGGATATATTCATTTAAGATATTTTCGAGGAGTTCTTGTCGACCACTTTGCAGTTTTGGTTCACCATGAGCCTCTGCATATTTAGCAAGTTCAACAAAGGAGAGTTTTTTATTCTCTATCTTTTTGCCAAAATCCTTGTTCCAGCCTGCATATCTTTGGGCTATCGCTTTTTCGAAGACTTTGTCTTTTATCAATTTTCCTGCAATTTTTAATCCACGTGCAAATGCATCCATAGCACCAATGTGAGCATAGAACAAGTCTATCGGGTCTATGGATTGACGACGCACATGTGCATCGAAGTTTAATCCACCTGTGGTAAATCCCCCTGCTTTGATAATTATATACATTGCCAATGTTGTGTCATATAAGTCTGTCGGGAATTGGTCTGTATCCCAACCTAATAATAAGTCACCACGATTAGCATCAACAGAACCTAATAACCCATTTACTGCGGCAAATGCCAATTCATGGTGGAATGTATGCCCTGCTAATGTTGCATGATTTGCTTCAATATTTAATTTGAAATGCTCTGTCAACTTGTAATGTTGTAAAAAGGCATAGCAACTTGCAGAATCAAAGTCATACTGATGTTTTGTTGGCTCCTTTGGTTTCGGCTCAATGTAGAACTGTCCCTTAAATCCAATTTTCTTTTTGTAATCTACTGCCATCTGCAGAAACAGGGCTAAATGGTCTAATTCTCTCTTCATATCCGTATTAAGCAATGTGTCATATCCTTCACGACCACCCCAAAAAACATAGCCAGCACCATTTAGTTCATGTGTTATCTCAAGGGCTTTTTTCACTTTTGCAGCGGCAAAGGCAAAAACATCAGGCGATGGATTAGTCCCAGCACCTGCCATAAAGCGTGGATGGGAGAAAAGGTTACATGTACCCCATAACAATTTTACTCCAGTATCTTTTTGAAGTTTCTTGGCTAATTTTACAATATGGTCTAACCGTTTATTCGTTTCTGAGAGAGTATCCGCTTCTGGTGCAATATCTGCGTCATGAAAACACCAAAAACCTACACCTAACTTGGTGAAAAACTCAAATGCAGCAACAAGTGTTTTTTCTGCCGCCTCCATTTCGTCTTTTGCTTGCCTGAAATTTCGGAATAATGTTGGAGCACCAAACATATCTGCCCCAGAACCACGAAATGTATGCCAATAACAAACCGCAAAACGGAGATGTTGCTCCATCGTCTTACCTAATACGTTTTCCTTCGGATTATAATGCTTAAACGCAAGTGGATTTTTTGAATCGGGACCTTCATAAGCAATTGGTTTCTGAACTTCGGGAAAATATTCTGCCATAATTTTTACCTCCTATAATATGTTTTAATTTAATGTAAGAATTATACGTTGATAAACTTTAATAATACATTTTTATATTCTTTTTTAGGCGTAATATACAAATCGTAATATTTGCAATCACTACATCTTAGATGGTTGTAATACTAAAATAGCCCGTGGAAAATCATCCTCGCCGGAGCCTGCGTCCGGTGTAAATTCGAGCCAATGTCGCTTCGGATTATCACCAGATTTGTCTAAATCATTTGCAATCAGAGAAAATGTAATTTTTTGGTACGCTTCTAATAGTAGGGGGGTTAATTCTGATGGTGGAAAATAGGCTTCGTAATATGTATAAGGTTCGTTACGAACTACTGCAAGTTGGACAACTGTATTCACGGTTTCCTCTTCCCTACCAGGACCCTCATAAAGAAAGACCTCCGGTCCGTGCTCCGTTAATGTTAAACTCCATTCCCAAACACCTAAAAATAATTCCAGATTGTCAGCACACCAGACTATATCCCCTGCATACGGTTGAACAAATTCATTATCGTATACTGTAACCGCCATATATAGCCCTTTTTCATTCCAACTACATTGCCATGAGGCTTGCAAATCTTGAGTATTTTGGGAAGGCTCAAAACGGACAGGATAAAGTAATGGATAGGAAGGGATGGTTTCCCATTCATACAAATTACCATCTATTGTTGGTGAAATATCAGTATATGGAATCCCAATTGACGGAACTATCGGAAACGGTATATTTAATGAATAATTACCCTCCGTTAGTGGGATAACGATATTTGCTGTTGGCACAGGATATAACTTTGGTGACGGCTCATTTCGACTCATACTTATCCGCACTGTTGCAGTATTGTTAGTATTGTCAAATCCCAAGGGAATTTTGCTGTTTGACGGTGTTACTGTCCAAGAGGGTGGACTATCCCACTGTATTTCAATTGTTGTAGCATCAGACGACGGATTTGTTATTTTCATTGGAACATCAATATGAATAGGATTACCCCAATCCCATTCTATTGTTGGTATTTGAAATGCATCTCTCCATTGATTCCATAATTCTATTTTCTCTTTTGTCACGATATCTGATGATTCAACAAAGCCAGGTTTTATAACACTCCATGACACTTCTTCATTTTCTACACGTACAAGGAGATAATGGTGGAAACCACCTTCTTCTGGAGGTTTACGAATCGGGCCACCACCTCCACCTGTAATCACATACTGAATATTGTCTCGTTTTCCTACATTTAGATATCGATGGTCATGACCTGCAAAAACATAGACACTCTTGAACGGCTTTAACATCTGGGCAATCTCATTCCAGCCCTGATGTTCAGGATTGACAAAATATGGTTTGTGTAGAAATACAAAGATATGCTTTTCAGTTACTTTGGCAAGTTCTTTTTGTAGCCACACTTTTTGAATTTCAGAGAAAGAATCCACTTGCCCTGGCTCCTCCGAATTTAACACAATAAACCTCGCATTCCCATAAGAAAAGGCATAGCATGTAGGTCCTATTTCAGACTTATAAATATCTTCGGAGTTTTTATCGGATATATCATGGTTTCCTGGTGCTGGAAAAAAAGGGATATGATTAAGACCCAAACGAATAGCATTTGTAAAGTCCGCCCATTGTTTAGGAAGTCCTTCCGCTGAACCGCCTAATATAAGGTCTCCAACACTCATAACAAAAGCAGGTTTTACACAATTCCATTCCTCCATCATTCTAAAAAATACTGGCGGTAATTCCCCAGGTTCTGTAGGTTGACTATCGCCTACAACTGCAAAAGTAAATTGCTCCGGGCACACACGTGGTGTTTGACGAAGCGTTTCAAAGGAATGTTCTACGACCGTTTCAGAATAAGCAGAAAAAGAAGAAACGAGTAACATAGAGGAAATAATAAGAATGTGTCTGTGATACATTTGTTACTCCTTAAATATGAGTGTAAGAATAATATTTAAACATATTTCATCATTAGTTTCCTAATTCTAATTTCTCTCGAATCTGCTTCATCATATTAGGTGAATATATTGTTTTATTGTATTTGGTAACATCCAATCCTTTTTGCAAACCTAATAAAATTTCTTGCATCTGTTCTGGACTAAATCGTGGGTCAGAAAATAAGTGAACATTTACTCCAGTTTCAATGCCTTTTACTAATATCATTTTTTGTTCCACACCATACAAATTAGAGTCTAACCCATGCGACCTCAGTTTATCATTTAATGTATTCTCATTCGCCTCTATTTCATTTTCATTAGCATGTATTTTTTCCTTCTGAGTAGTGCCAATATTATTGTGTGATATGCTCGGTGTGTTAGGCATAGGAAACTCTTTTTTCTCAAGGTTATTCTGTTTAAGGTTTTTTGACGAAGAATTAGAAGGCCCTCCAAAGAATGACAGCAACGTAAAAGAAATCAAAAGAAGAATACCTACCAAAGGGATAATAAGGATGTTAAGTTCTTTTTTGGTAACGATAACAAGTTCATTTTTACACTGCGGACAAAGAGGTATCGGTTTCTTTTTCAATATTAATTTATAACATAAAGCGGTGAAAAATAATCCTATGGCTAATGGGGAAAAAAGTAAAAGAAAGAAAATCCCCAATGTGAACAAGAAACAACCTACATTGTCCTTCTTTATCTTGTTAGTCTCACCTATGTACCCACAATTAGGACACTGTATCGTATACCTGAACATTTAATACCCCTAAACTAAATGTTGAATATGATTACTTACATTAAAAAAATTATACCCCTTTTACCTTATCAAAGTCATTGTCAACTTAGATTAAAGAAACCTTCCTATTCCTCATCCCAGTCCAAAACGCTTTTGAAGTTAACTATTTTTCAATTTCTCTATATCTTGATTTATCTCCTCTATAATTTCCTTGTTATATATGGTCTTTTTATCCCCATCCTTAATAGATATAACATAAAAAACTTTACCACCATACTTTTTCGTAAATTTATCATGAGTCTTTAATTGATTGTTTCTCTCATTTATTATTTGAGGAATAAATGCATATCCTGCGGGTTTTATTTGTAGCCCGATGAATTTATTGTTTACCTTAATAAAAAAATCCACATTATACTTTCTGTCCCATTCATCAGGGGCAGGTTCTATTTTGACATTTAATATATCTTGCAATTGCTCATAAATTGTCATTTTCTCTGTTATGTAGCCATCAAAAGTCCGATGGATTACCAAATTGATTACGTATTGTATGCAATCCTGCTCTGTTATATTATCGATTTCAGCTCGAAGAACTTCACTAATTTTGATATATAGCCTTCTTCCTATTTCTTCTAGATGTTCCTTAGGATAAACATTTTTATAATAATATTCTTCCCAGTCTTCTACTGATTTTGGAGAGCATTTCCTTATTTCTTCCGACACAGCACCTACCATCTTCTTTTTTTGTAATCCCCAACGATTAATAGCACTATTTAATATCCATTCCTTAGGCACAAATTTGTTCCTTAATCTTTATAAACTTATCTTTGTATGAGTAATCAAATGAAATATCTACATCTACCAGCCCATTTTTTATAAGGTGAGCATTGAGAAATGTCTTATTTTTTAAATAAAGATATACTAAAAGAGTTCCTTCAACACTATATTTAGTTGTGTCATATCTCAAAAATACTTTTTGATTTTTTATTTTATTTCTTAAAAAAATCACTGCCTCTTGTTCTTTTTTACTATTTGTTTTAACCCCCAATAATTTTACTTTTAGACCATTATTAAGAATTAATTCTTCCGGATTGATAACCTCTTTTACAGTGAAATATTCTTCTCTTGTATATTCATTCTTTAAGTCAATCTTAGAGCCAAATTTGAGTATTTTGGGATTAATTTTTTTATCAAAATGAACAGGGTCTTTAAATATATATGGCAATTTCCCAATCTCATTATCCCAATTTATATCACATTCTTTTTGAAATAAGATGTTGAAATCAGCCTCCGAAAACAATACATTTTTTTCAATACCTAATTTATCTTTGATAATGGGAAGAAAATCTTTGTTTATTTCATATCCAACAGAATTACGATATAAATGTTTTGCTGCTAATGTAGTTGTTCCACTACCTAAAAAGGGATCTAATACAGTATCACCGATGAAACTAAACATTTTTATTAATCGCTTTGGCAATTCTTCGGGAAACATAGCAAGATGTTCAGTTTGTTTCTCACCGTTAAAGTTCCAATGCCCAGAAAAATATTCGTTCCACTCCTCCTTGCTTAGTTTTGATTTTTCTTTTAATTCTTTCGGTACAGAAGGGGGATTGCCCGGTTTTTTAAATATCAGGATAAATTCATAATCTATTTTGATAATCCCATTCCTTGGATAAGGGTAACTTCCCATGACAGAAGCACCACCAGTCGTATTCATTGTTGTGGATTTCTGCCATATAATTGCTCCCATATAATCAAAACCAATTGTTTCACAAAATTTTATAATTTCGGTTCGTATTGGGATAATTTTATATCTGCCGTAATATACAGACCGTGCAAATTGGTCGCCAATATTGATACACAATCGACAACCATCATGCAATACCCTAAAACACTCGTTCCATACAAGATTGAGGTAGTTGACGTATTTTTCATAAGAATCATTAAAACCAATTTGGTTTTCAACACCGTAGTCTTTTAACTGCCAATAGGGAGGTGAGGTTATAATAAGATGAATGCTTCTATCCTGAACTTCATTCATCTTTCGTGAATCACCTATTATAATTTTATGATATGTCTTCATAAGGTGCATTTTAATCTTTCTAACTAACAATAGTCTTTTACATACATATTATAAAATACTAATAAAGTAAATGGCACTTACCTTGATGAATTATGAACGATTTTTTCCCAGGTGGAGGTGGATTGTTTTTTGAATTGGGTTTCGTTGATGGGATAAATAAAAAGAGCAGGGATGTGATTTTCTTCGGCAAATCTGAATGCCTTTTCTTTTCCCATGACCATAAAAGCGGTAGCGTATGCATCCGCATAGGCACAAGAGGGATGAATAACGCTAACAGAAGCAATTGTATTTGGTATGGGGTAACCTGTATGTGGGTCTATCTCATGGGAATATTTTTTCCCTTCCCATATATAGAAATTCCGATAGTTGCCAGAGGTCGCCATCGCCAGGTCTTTGAGCTGTATGGCAAGAAATGCGGAATGCTCTATAGAAATTGGCCGTTCAATTCCAATGTTCCATGCAGTTCCGAGAAATTTTTCTCCTTTTACTCGCACTTCTCCACCTACTTCTATCATATAACTATTGAATGCGTTTTGGTCTAATATTTCTGCTACCTTATCAACCGCATACCCTTTGGCAACTGCAGAAAAATCACACTTTACCTCCGGGTTATGCTTTTTTATCCCTTCGGGAACTATTTCTATTTTTCGATAATCAACCCTTTTTAATTCTGCCTCGACTTGTTCTCTTGTGGGAGGCTGTTCCACGGTTCGGGGTCCAAACCCCCAAATTTCAACCAGTGGAAAAACGGTAATGTCCAGTGCTCCATCTGTCTGTTGGGCTATGTCAAGTGAAATTCTAAATACCTCTCGCGTTTCTGGAGAAACAGGAAAAGGGGCTTCGTCTCTATACTGATTAAACCGACTTAATTCCGAATCGGGTTTATAGGTAGACATTAAATTGTCTATTTTTGATAGGCAGTTATGGATTTTTTCGCCAGTACCCTCAGGCATAATTTGTCCTTTGGGCAAAATTATTTTTACCCGATAAGTTGTCCCCATGGTAGTGCCAGAAAAAGAAAAGATATTGTAGGGAGGAACTTTGGTGGAGCAGGACATAAGAAAACACATTATAAACAAAACTTCTCCCCATCGTAGGACGGGAAGAAGTTTTTTGCTATCCTCAAGAATATATTTGTAATTATCCAAAGTTATCGTAAGCAATCATATCATCCTCAACACCTAAATTATGAAGCATGTTCAAACATGCAGACAACATGAGCGGAGGTCCGCAGATGTAGTATTCAATATCTTCGGGTGCGGGATGGTTTTTCAAGTATTCATCATACAGAACTTGATGAATAAAGCCTGTTAGTCCTGTCCAGTTATCTTCGGGCAATGGTTCGGAAAGAGCAATGTGCCAGCGGAAATTTTCATTTTCTCGTTGTATCATATTGAAATCATCTTCATAGAAAATTTCCCGTTTACTTCGAGCACCATACCAGAATGTCACCTTCCGTTTTGTTTTCAACCGTTTGAACTGGTCAAAAATATGGGAACGCATCGGAGCCATACCAGCACCACCACCAATAAAGCACATCTCACGGTTCGTATCTTTTGCGAAGAACTCGCCGAAAGGACCTGAGATTGTGACTTCATCACCAGGTTTTAAACTGAAGATATAAGACGACATGATGCCAGGTGGTATCCCTTTTGCATTGGGGGGCGGTAATGCTATACGAACATTAAGCATGATAATCCCTTTTTCATCGGGATAATTTGCCATTGAATAGGCACGCGTCACATGTTCATCGTTGACTGCAACGATATCCCACAATTTGAATTTGTCCCATACATCACGAAATTGAGGTTCAATATCAAAATCTTTATAGTAAATTTTATACGGTGGGCATTGAATCTGAATATATCCACCTGCACGGAATGGCACTTCCTCACCCTCTGGTAATTGCAATACCAATTCTTTAATAAAAGTAGCAACACTACGGTTGGATTTGACTTTACATTTCCACTGGCGAACCTCAAACACTTCTGGGGGTAACTCAATTTTCATGTCTTGCTTTACCTTTACCTGACAGGCAAGACGATAACCCTTTTTAGCCAAACCACGATTAATATGTGTTTGCTCTGTGGGAAGCAATGAACCTCCACCTTCTTTGACAACTACTTTGCAAACACCACAACTTCCTTTCCCTCCGCAGGCAGAAGGAATAAATATTTTTTGGTTTGCAAGGGTGCTTAAAAGAGTCCCTCCGACAGGCGCCGTTAATGCTTTGTTCGGGTCATCGTTAACAATGATTTTTACGCTACCCGAGGCTACTAATTTTGCTTTCGCAATCATTAATAAGATAGCCAGTGTTAACACAATTAATGAAAACATTAACATGCCAAGCAATACTGTTTGCATGCTTGTAATTCCTTAATCCTTAAGTTTATTCAAATTAAATGTTACCTTTTTCATCGTTTATAGTTGAATCC
>JAIWNQ010000215.1 GCA_020216745.1 Candidatus Hydrogenedens sp. | reverse complement strand
CTGAGAATGCTAAGAATCCCAGAGCCATCAAACCAGTTAAAATAAAAGCCAGCCCCAAGCCTCTTAATCCCGGAGGGACATTGCTATATCTTAACTTCTCTCGGATAGAAGCCATACCAATAATTGCCAATGCCCATCCGATACCGGAGCCTATGGCAAAAACTAATGCATCCCCGAAGGCATAATCCCGCTGTTCCATAAAAAGAGCCGCACCCAATATGGCACAGTTAACTGCAATTAATGGGAGGAATATCCCCAAAGCGGAATATAAGGTAGGGACAAATCGGTCTAAAAACATCTCCACCAGTTGTACTAATGCGGCAATGGAACCAATATATGCAAGGAAGCTTAAAAAGCCAAGGTCTACATTAGCAAGACTGGGATGTATCCACGCCATTGCCCCTTCACGAAGCAAGTAATTAAAGATAAGATTGCTGGTAACAACGGCGAGCACAAGCACAAATATGACTGCAGTTCCCAGACCGATGGCTGTCTCAACTTTTCGCGATACCGCCATGAAAGAACACATACCTAAAAAGAAAGCCAGTGCCATATTTTCGATAAAAGCACTTTTTATAAATAGACCTGCATAATGCTCAAACATGGTAAGATTACTCCTTCTCTTGTTGTTCAGGTTTCCATGTCCGAAGTAGCCAGATTAGCATGGCTATCATAAATAAGGCTCCAGGAGCCATGAGTAATATGCCATTGGGATAATACCACCCCCCTTCATTGACTGTTTTTAATACCGTATACCCCAAAATTTTCCCCGAACCAAATAATTCACGGAAGAAACCTAATATAATTAATATCATGCTATACCCCAAACCATTCCCTATTCCGTCCAAAAAACTTTCCCAGGGCGGATTCTGCATAGCATATGCTTCCGCACGACCCATAACGATGCAGTTTGTGATAATAAGCCCAACGAAAACAGATAATTGCTTACTAATTGTGGGTACAAATGCCTTCAATATTTGGTCAGCAATAATAACCAATGACGCTATAATTGTTAATTGGATAATAATACGAACATTCGTAGGAATTAAGTTCCGTATCAAACTAATGGATAAATTGGAAAATGCAGTTACAACCGTAAGAGAAATTGCCATTACTATGGCTTTATCCAATTTTGTCGTAACAGCCAGAGCAGAACAGATACCTAATATTTGCAGTGCAATAGGATTGTTGTTAAACAATGGGTCAATTAATGCGGTACGTTCTTTTTTTCCTAAAATAGCACTCATATTTATAAACTCCCTTGTTGTTTCTTATTCTTGATATATTTCCCGTATCCATTATCACTTAACCAGAAATGGATTAAGTTCGTAACACCACGGCTGGTCATTGTAGCACCAGATAAACCGTCCACATGATGCGGGTCAGAATCTGGAGAACCTGCCTGTCCTTTAATCACAGAGAGTTGAACCTCACCTGCGGAATCATAGACTTTACGACCAACCCATAACTGACACCATTTAGGATTTTCAATCTCACCACCTAAACCTGGCGTTTCTCCATGTTCATAAAAAATAATTCCACGAACCGTATTTAAATCCTTATCTAACGCTAAATAGCCATACAACATTGACCACAAACCACGTCCCTGAATAGGCAATATAACCTCATCTATCTGCCCCTGCCGTTTTACCATGTATACAAAACCATACTTTGGAATATCAATCAAACCAGCAGAATTCGGTGGTGCTTTTTTGCTCAGATTTGGGTCTTTCAAAGCCCGTTTTGGGTCAAATGTCTCCACAGGGATGTCTGTAGCATAGTCACCTGTGTCAAAGTTTACAAGTCTTACATCGATGTTCTCTTTGAATTTGCTCTGTATCCCTTCGCGGGACAATCTTTCCGAAGGACTAACCAGACCTGACACAAGCAATATTTTATGTTGTCGGTCTAAAATCTGGTTGATTTGTTGCCGTTCTTTTAATCCGACTGCCGCACTTGCCACAAGGATGGAACATATTCCACAAAGGACAGTCGTAAAAATAACTGTATAAAGACTTCCTTCACGCTGCATGGCGCGTCAATCTCCTTTTAATGTTCGATTGCATTACAAAGTAATCTGTTAATGGAGCAAAAACATTGGCAAATAAGATAACCAACATGGTTACTTCCGGATATGCAGGGTTCACCGTTCGTAATAAAACTACAAAGGAACCTATAAACAAACCATAAATCCAGCGACCGGTATCTGTAAATGGTGAAGAAACAGGGTCCGTAGCCATAAATACACCACCGAACGCTAATCCTCCGACAACCCAATGCCAGAGCGGTCCTGCCTGAAAAGCAGGATTCGCGGGAGAATGATAAAAACTTAGCAAAAGTGCCATAATACCCGAACCTAAAAAGACCCCCACAATTGTACGCCATGAACCGACACCGGTATAAATTAAAATCAAAGCACCAATCAAACATGCAATTACAGATGTTTCACCCATAGAGCCCGGTTCTAATCCAATGACCGATTCTAACCAGCTGGTGTTCCCATCGTGTAGATTAATGGAAAATGCACTTACACTCTGCAGTGCCTCAACTCCTTTGTCTTTCATCACGGCGAGACATGTTGCACCACTGTATCCGTCAACGGCAACCCATACTTTATCACCGCTAATCTGTGCTGGATAAGCAAAATACAAAAAAGCACGAGCAGTAAGGGCTGGGTTCAATATGTTCATTCCCACACCCCCAAATATTTCTTTACCTATCACCACACCAAAGATAATGCCGATTGCTACCTGCCATAATGGTATCTGCGGAGGAAGTATTAGTGGAAACAAAAGACTGGTGACCAGAAATCCTTCACTAATCTCGTGTTTACGAACGATTGCAAAAATAACTTCACAAATACCACCACAGGCTAATGTAACAATATAGACAGGAAAGAAATACAACGCCCCGTAAATGATACATGAAATCACGCTTCCTGCATTGAAACTCAATCCCAATGCACGGAATATCCCTGCTCTCCAGCCTGGTACCTGTTCTGGAGATAACCCCATACGTTCAATACCCAGAAATGCTTGTAAGCCTGTATTATATAGAGCCATGATTACACACGGGATTAATGCAATTACAACGGTTATCATAAGCCGTTTTAAGTCGATAGCATCTCGCACATGAGGTGCTCCTTTGGTTACAGTTCCCGGTGTATAAAGAAAGGTGTCGTTCGCTTCCCACAGAGGATAAAGCCACGATAATTTTCCTCCGGGTTCAAACATTTTTCCCTGATGGTCTAAAATATTTCGAAGCCATTTCATATATTTATCCTTCCTTCTCAATCAACTCTAAATTTCTTCTCAACATCGGACCGAAATCATTTTTACCCGGACAAACAAAACTACACAGGGCAAGGTCTTCTTCCTCAAGCTCAAGACATCCCAACTGCTCTGCCCGTTCTACATCATCCATCGCAAGAGAACGAAGTAAAAAGGTTGGAATGATATCTAACGGCATTACTTTTTCGTAAACGCCAATGGGGATGATTGCTCTATGCCCACCATGCATCGCCGTTGTAAAATCAAACTTTTTATTTTTACCCCCAAACCATGCGGATGCAAAAAGATTCAAAACAGAGAACTTATTCTTACCCGGTGCTAACCACCCTAAAAATTCCCGTTCTCTACCTTCTGCGAGTACTGAAATCTGTTGATGATAACGACCTAAATAACCAAATATTTCACCCTTCGCAATATTTCCCGACCATACGGAACCTGATATAACCCGTTTTTCGCCACTGTTAAGTTCGTTTGCAACTAATTCATCTATATTAGCACCTAAACGGGTTTTTATATATCGTGGTTTCGTGACCCCAGGTCCAGCAAGAGTAATGATACGCTGTAAATCCAGAAGTCCCGTCTTAAATAAGTAACCGATTGAGACGACATCCTGCAACCCAATATACCATACAGTTTTGGTACGGTCTACTGGGTCGAGAAAATGTATATGCGTCCCAGGTAAACCACTTGGATGCGGACCTTCAAATTCTTCTACCTGAACGTTTCCATCACCTTTCACTCCAAAATCTGCACCAGGCGTCTGACAGAAAAATACCTTTCCTTGTGTCAATCGCTTTATCACTTCTAATCCAATAGAAATATCTTCTTTTCGGTCTTTCACACATAATTGTAAATCTGGTGCCAAAGGATTACTATCCATGGCTGTAATGAAAATAGAATGAGGGATACTATTAATAGCAGGATTTTTCCCAAATGGGCGTGTCCGAAATGATAACCACATCCCAGATTCTATAAGTAAATTGCGAACATCGTCATCCGACAAATTACTAACTGCTTTCCCTTTGTAATTTTCAAATACCACCTGTTCCTCTGCAGATGGCGTTCCAGAAATATCGTTTTCCTCGATCTCAATTACAACACTCTGCAACGCTCTTCGTTCACCACGATGAATTGCTTTAACTTCTCCTTTTGCAAAACTGGTATGAAGCACGCCAGGCAATTTTTTATTTTCAAATAGAACCTGCCCACGTTTTACTTTATCACCAACTGCAACCTTAAAAGTAGGACGCATACCTATATAATCTTGTGCAAGTATGGCGACACTTTTTACAGTCTTGTTCGTGTCAATGAGTGGCTCAGGTGAACCTGTGATAGGGAGGTCTAACCCTTTTTTAATTGTGTATTTACCCATAAATACAAAACCTGCCTGCTCTATATGAGTTTGAGTTTAGTGCATTATAATTAAGTAAACAACTTAAATTAGTCATTACTATAAAAAACTTCCATAATAATAATCAAATGCAAAATTAGAATAAAATTGATATAAATATATACCTAACGTTCGTTATATTTCAAATCGACAACTGCCACTTCTTAACACCTAAAAAATTGTAAGATATAATTATAAATTATCACAACTTTTTACAACAAAATTTTTATGTTATGTTGCTATAAATCCACCATCAACAATTAATTCTGCACCTGTCATCCAACTGGATTCATCTGACGCAAGAAATAGTGCAGTGTATGCAATATCTTCAGGTTTCCCAAGACGTTTTAGTGGCAAACTATCACCTATGGCTTTTTTCTTTTCAGGTGTTAAATAAGGTTCTTGCAATGGCGTATCTACCATCCCAGGATGAATAATGTTGCAACGAATATTATCTGGACCAAATTGTACTGCCAATGATTTTGCTAATGAGATTAGTGCACCCTTGGCACACGTGTATGAATCTTGTGCTAATGTAAATCCAACTAAAGCAGAAATAGAACCTACAAGTATGATGGAGCCACCGCCTGCCTTTTGTAAATAGGGAATTCCATGTTTTGTCAAGAAGAACGCACCTTTTAAGTTTATCGCTTGAACGATATCCCAATTTGCCTCTGTTGTTTCAATGACAGACTTATCACGATCTTTCCATAATACACCCGCATTTGCATATAAAATATTCAATTTGCCAAATTGTTTGACTGCTTCCTCGACACCTGCTTTTACATCTGCCTCTTTACTTACATCACCAACAAACACAGCACACTTACCACCTTCGGATTTTATAATGTTTTCTGTTTCACGTGCCGCTTTTTCGTTCAAATCAAATATCAACACACTGGCTCCTTCACGTGCAAACAGAATCGAACCCGCACGACCCATACCTAAACCAGCACCCGTAATAATGGCTACTTTATCCTTTAATCTCATAAATATACTCCTTTTCCTTTTGTGGTTATTTGTGACAAATCTGAAAGGGAATACATATCATATATAAATTACATTGATGATTTAAATTTTCATTTTTCCTCAGGAATGTTCAATTTAATATTATCGACATGAAAGGTCTCTCCTTCCGTTCTGACATAATAAAATTCTGGGGAAAAATCTTCAAAATTCCAATTCAGTGAAGGAAGTATAAAAACAGGGGTTTCCCCTATAATGTATTTTTCTCTTTTATGTAGATGCCCACAAAACATAGCATTAGGTTTGTATTTTTTCAATATCTCGCTCAGTGCTTTCTGGTCGTTTAAAGAGAGATACATGTTACCTGCTTTTCCTTCATGATTAGGTGGAATATGAGCAAAAATAAAAATAAACGGATATTGTTGTCTATCTACGTTTAATTCTTGCTCTAACCAATTTTGTTGTTCTTGCCCTTTAATTCCTTCCGATTCAAAATGCCCGATATGGTCACCAGTGTCTGATGCATCACAAAGAATAATGAACTTTGCATTTCTATGCACAAAGGAATAAAAATCATTTTGCTTAAAATCCTGAGGGAACATATGCATAAATATCTTCCTATCCTCACGCTTTTCATGATTCCCAAAAACAATATGAAACGGAATTTCAGGTTTTAATTCATTGAATACGTTCTCAAACTCCTTTGCGTGAATATCCCCTGTTACAACTACGAACTCAGGTTTTGGCTCTAATTCATTCATTTGTTTAATGAGACTACTAAAATGCTTTATACCTTCCTTTTCTGAGAGATGTAAATCGGAAACAACCACAAATGAAATATTTTCCTCCGCCATCACATGCATAGACAAAGCGAGTAGTATTAAGAAAAAAATAAAAAAACAAAGCCTCTGCCTTTTCATGAACATATCTCCTTAATGTTGAATAAACATCGGAACTAATTATATTGGGCTTTATTGTATCAAAGCAATAGGCTGTGCCCCATCACCTCCATTACCTTGACCCACTTCTAATGCTTGAAGAATCGCTAAACCCTGATGCTCATTTTTCAACCGAATCTCAACAATCCCATTTTTCGGTTGAATATCATTAACTATAATGTCTACCGCTTTATTATGCCCACCTGCAGTCGCAGAGATGTCCATGTTTTTAACCTTCTCAATGCCGTTAATATATATTGTTACTGCCCGTTGTTCAGGTGGCAGATTTCGAGTCTCTGCAAATTTTAGTTTTACATAATAGATTCCAGGAGCCACTGTTACATTTGTCCAGAATTCTTGTGCCTGAACCCCATATCGATATAATTCTGGGTCGGCCGTATTTAATATAGTAAATCGTGTTCGTTCTGTTATCCATGCTTGACGCACAATATTCATACCAGTACCTAATCGTGCAACAAACTCTGTTGCTGGTTTCCATCTATTGCCCTGACTATCAACGTAATCCTGCCTGCTTGTATAACCGAATATCATTCGTTGTGTTTCCGTCGGTCCTCCACCTGAACCATATCCGGCACTACCTTCCGCTGAAGAATACACAATTCCCTGCAGATAAATAGAAGCCCCTTTTGACAATGGATTTCCTATCCCCTTTACAACAATTCGTAATGTATGTTGCCCTTGTGATAAACCATTTCTGTAATACAATACCTGTTGTTCCCTTGTTTCATTAGGTGTCCAGCAATCTATAGCTACACGTTGTAGTACATCATCCAGATAAACGTCTGCTAAACCTCCATCGGGAGTGACCTTACCAATAACTCGAAGTTGATTCCCTGTAAAAGAACACGACACCTCCGCAGATTGTGATGAACTCATCAACATATTTTCTGAAACCTGCCAATCTCCAGAATAATTCAACTCGTTCAATGGAATAATCTGCTGAACATCATCACCTTCAATTAGGATTTCATCACACCCATCATGCCGAATCTGAACGATACAATCCCCATTAGAAAGAGTTTTAATTGTAAATCCATTCTGAGATAATTGTTCGCATCTGTCCAAAGCGACTCCATTTGCTCCTACTGATTTAGGTGTAAAAGCAAGTCTTAACACATCGATATTATCCGCTAAAGAATTAAACGTTTTATAATAGACACGTCCTACTCCATACTCAACATACGTAACCACTGAATCAGTTCGTAAAATATGATTTTCACGATTTGCCCCACAAATCTCTGGCATCCATGCCATCATATTTAGCACATGCTTCAAAGCCATCGGATGGGCTATCTTAAACCATCCACCAGCCACAATCTGCCCACCATCTATATTATCCTCTACAATGCCATTCTCATGACAATCATAAGTAGTCAGAATTGCCTGCCTTCGAGCTACTTCCGTTGCCCATGGACTGTTCACTTTAACTCCATACTCCGCCCACAAAGGTGCCAGCTCCATCGGTCCATACCATAATGAACGACAACAACAACCCGATGACTCCGGATAAGCCCATGCACCACTATATACATCACCTCTCGAATTTGGACAAACACTTGTTCGATTGAGGAATAGTGAAAGAATATTTCGTGCATCATTCTTCCAATTTGGAAAAACATCAGGATTAGAAATTAAATACCGCACCACAAACTCAGTCACATTCTCTGCTTGTACAGGGTCCTCCCAGTCCCAATAATTTCGTCCCCAGGTATCATCAACAGTCCATTTTGGTAATAAAACATCTCGTAGCCATGTCTGTCCCGCATCTCGTGCCTCAACCACAGCATTATGTTGCCCCGTATAACCCATCTTGATTAATTCATCAAAAAACGTTAAAATGAATGCTATCCCGCCCGTCATGTGGTCAGACCATAAAACCTGTTCAGGATTCGCATACCGTCCCCATAATGGAGTTCCCAAATTTCTACTCCGTTTTTCAGCTAATAAATCCGCCCAATGTTTCACAGCCTCCAACCAACGTTCATTACCCACCAATTGATAAGCATGAAGTAGCCCAATACCTACCTCTGCTACAATGTCCAGCTGGATAAATCCCTCCGCATTAGCGTGTCCATACGGCTTCCCTTTCACTGGAACACTAATCAAAAACTTAGGCCAGGAATGGTCCTCCGAGGTAACACAGTAGTCGAGCAGAAAATCTGCCAAAATTGAAATATGTGCGATAGCAGATGGGTCACCTGTATAACGGTAATAATCCACCCACCCAGATAATAAATATGCAGACCGCTGTCCTAAGTCCCCATTATCCCAATCAGAAAGATTCGGCACAGAAATAGTCCCATCCGCAGAAAGACTCCAAGTTCCATTGAAAACATATTCAGGAGCAATGGTACAAGCCTTATCCTTTCCCGCCCACGGATAACGTTTTAATGTTTCTCCCGCAATTCGAACACGATAATCCCATTGTCCATTTAATCCTGTATACCACGGAGCAATAACCCCATATTCATCCTGAACCGCATCATAAGCATAATAATGTGTTTGCTCCAATGCAGATAAATGCAAATACAAAAAACAAATTACAAAGGAAATACTCATGATTAAATCCCTTTACATTTTTTTATTACACTTTTATATCGACAATCATAATCATTCACTAAACTAAAAGTAAACCTTATATATCGACAAATAAAAACACAATACCTACCCTTACGGTTAAAAACAGTATCCTCACAGTCCCTACTAAAAAGTAACACAACCATTACTACTTACGGTAAAAAAACAGCACAAGCACCCCTAACCGCATTTTAAGTTTATGGACAGCATCTCACATGTAAAATTATAAAGACAAATCAAACAGTATTTTATAATAATTTCATAATCTTATTATAGAGGCACACCTATGTATCTGCCCAAGTTCTCGCTATAAACCTAAGTATATGGGCAAACACATGGGTCTACTCCTACTCATCATTCACCGCTCATATTTATTATACATATACACTTCCCAACCAAAATACCAAAGTAGTGGGAGAATCCCTGCTCCCCAAAAAAATAAACATCAACTTCCAATTCATCCATTCGTAAGTAAGTCCGCCCCGTTACATTACCACATTATATAGATACTCCTACCTGTTTTTTTTACTTCGCAATTACACACGGCAAAGAACATTTACCCACAGAGTTTTCTCAATTCTTTCCTCCATGCCCTCTGTTGTTCATTTCTTTTCTAAAGGTAAGTGTAGTGGGAGCATCCGTGCTCCCCTAAAAAAATTAACCATTAACATGCAATCTGTCCATTTGGTAGCAAGTCCACCCCCGCTATATTATGTAATAATTTCTCACAGGCAAAAATGTCTGTGCTACTTTATAATTCCCGGACAGTAGCCGTCTTCACCATCAGGGCAGGGATGATAACCACTCATGTTAAAGAA
>JAIWNQ010000214.1 GCA_020216745.1 Candidatus Hydrogenedens sp. | reverse complement strand
AACAGATAGTAGATAGTCTATCCTTTCGAGAGTTTTTAGGTATCGGCTTTGATGGGGTGGTCCCGGACGAGACGACGCTATGTCGGTTTCGGGGATTAGAGAAGAACGGGGCGTATCATTTTTTGTTGATGGCGGAATATAATTAGAAGCGGATGTATGGGGAATTAAAGCGGGAGGTGGAGACATATGCATAGGTGATAAAAAGATAGAAAAAACATTAGAAAATAACAAATAAAATGAGGGAGAATAAAAATAAATGGGTAGGAATAACCTTCTGAGTTCCTGTTTATTTTGATTTGCAGATCTAATTTCTTCTACGAAAATGTGTATAATTTATATAAAAACCCCTCACTCCTCTTGTTCAGAGGTCTCAATTATACAAAAGTTTTGGTTTGAGAAATATTAATTGGTTAGATTATGTAGATGTCAACGGGGTGGTATTGATTGTGGAAGAAAATAGCGTCACGGAGTTGGCCAGCTCTTTTGAAGTTTAGTTGTTCGAGGAAGTGTTTCATCTTTTCGTCATTATTTGAGACGGGTACGAGCCATTTGTTTTCGGGAAAACGTGTTTTGATTTGTTCTAATATGAGTTGGAAGCCCTCAATAATGTCTGTATTATCGTAGTCTTCTGGATTATGAAAATAGATGAAAAGGGTTGAAAGGTTTGGTGTTTTATGCGGTTGAATTCGCAGTAGTCCACGAGGGTTTGATTTTTTGTCAGTAATGACAAATTCTTCTGATGTTTTGTTGGTAGTCAAAATGTCTTGTTCTTTTTCATGCTGGGTTGTTGTTAGGATATTTCCTTCATTCATGGTAAAGTATAGCGAGGTGTTCCATGTTTCCCAATGGGATAGCCATGTTTCGTCTTGTGGTTTTAGAGGGCGAATTGTGATGTAATCTTTAAAGAAGCTACGGAAAATATGTTTTAGGACAGTTAGTTTATTTGTTTTTGTTGGGATAGTTTTGATTGGAAATTCGAAGGTAAATAGTGCATCTGAGTTATTAAGTTCCTGATATAGGAATATCATATCTTCGATCCATTTTCGGTGGGCATTGCACCAATCCGTTTGAGGTTCTGTAACTTTTCCTGTGAGACAGTAGTGCACAGCACCGCATCCACCTCCGCAGAAATTTTGAGCCCAGCAACGGGAGCATACAGATGTGGCAAGAATGCCGAGGCGATATATGGATTCCGAACCTTGGATAGGTATTTCTGTTTCATAAATATTGCCTAATTTGTGGATGTTCCCTAAAAAATATAGATAACTTCCGAATACATCGCCGTTATCGGCTATAAACCATTCTTCAGCACCAGCAGGGTCTTTTCGTTTGACGGGATTACCCTGTTGTATTGTTTTAAACAATTCAGTGAAGGGTTCTATGATAGATTGCTTTCTTTTTATTAATTGTTGGGCATAGTAATGTGACAAATTTGTGATTTCGTTGTATACGGTATGGATGTTTAAGTTTGGATTTAATATGAAAGGTGCAAATAGGTCAATGACTATTTTTTTTGTACCATATTTTTGAAGTTTTTCAACAGTTGTAGTAAAGGGGATATTCTCTGGCAGATACCATATTTTCGCATAGGATTCATTTAATACGTTTTTTATATCTGTGGTACTATTTCCTGTTAATTTTTGATAAATATCATTAGTAATTTTTTCAAATACGATGAAAATTTTCTCTTCTTTATTGATTTTTAGTTCCTCATAGATATGTTCAGGTAGTGGTATGCAAAGATTTATACTTATTTTTTTATCATTTATTGTGATAAATATTTGTAATATTTGTTGGATAATTTTCTGTATTTTTGTCCATGGATAAATATTTGCAGGATTCATGAAGAAGTTGAGTTTAAAGGTTGTTTGTGCGTAAATGTGAGGTATAGCTCGAAGTAAGGTTAGGGGGATAGTTTCCTTTATTAATGTTTCTATATTTTCACCGATTAGGAAAGAGATTGTATGTAGTCCGATGGTTTGGGTAAGGGTATTTGCCCATGTTTCTATTTTTTGTGTTTTCAGGATAGAACCGATGGCACGGAGCCATTCAAGTTCTCCCCATACTTCAAGGAGTTCATCCCTGGTATAGGTAGAAGCAAGCAGATTGAGAATTTTTGTTTGGGTTTGTTCTGGATAGTATTCAAGGACATCAAATGTTATCTTATCACATTCGAAGCAGAAAGGAGTTTTAATATCTACTGCGAAATATCGTCCATTTTTTTCAAATCGGTGTATTGGTTTCATTGAGTCCATTAGTATATTCCTAATGTTCCTTTATATCTACTGTAATTTTCCATAATTTTAAATAACGTTATACCAATAAATGTCCAGAATACACAGCTGGCACCGAGCCAGTAGAATGAAGGATGTAGGAATACAGAAACAAATTGTCCCGAGTTAGTCAATTGTCCTTTAACAAGGACGTATTTCAAGCAGATGGAGGCATCTGTAATTGGTAACGCATGCATAAATGCAGAAATGAGCCACCCTTGTTGTAGGAATTCCTCGCGTGCAAAGATTGCTAAGGCAAATAGTGCCATACGCACGAGAATGGTTAATTGTCCAACCTGTTTGAAAACCAAGACTAACCCGCCTACTAAGAAGCCGAAGCCTAATAAATTGATAAATGACAAAGTTAGAAGGACTACGACTGGTATAGGGTCAAAGTGAAGTTTTCCCCCAACACTTACAACTACCATATATACCATAAGAGCAGAATAAAAAATCGTGGATACTGAAGCGACTACCGCACGGGCAAGGAAATTTGTTACAAGTCCATAAGGGCTCATACAAAGCTGTTCTAATATACCTGTTTGTGCCATGCCCTGAATTCCCTGAGTAAACATTCCTATAACACCAAAGGCAAATAAGCCGATAATGAAGCCGAGAATATAGTTTGTCGCACGTGTTGGGTCTTCAAACTGATTAATTCCTTTTTCTATTGCGGGTTGACTGTAGAAGAAGCCTGCAATAAGTATCATAAGCATTCCGTAGCCAATAATGAGTCCCGTTAATGTGCGAAACCAGTATCTTCGTGTAATAATCCAACCTCTGATAATTTCCGCTTTCATAATAAGTAAGAATCCGAGCATATTTTATAATTCCTGTTCTGATAAATTTGTTTCATCAAAAACTGGTTTTTCTCCTGTAAGTTGAAGAAAGATATATTCAAGGTTTACTTGCTTTTGCTGGATGGAGCGAATTTGATATTTTTTCTGCCGTAACGTTTCAAATAAGGTATATATTGCCTCGGACCGTTCAGCATATGGTTCTGGAACTTGAACTGTTATTGTGGGTCCATCCGCGGTAAGGATTGTTTCTAACACCTGTATTTTAGGTGCAAGGTGGTCAAGGTCGTTATCAACCAAATTTCGGTCTAAACGGATGGAAAAGATTTGTTTAGAAAATAAATCGAGTAATTCGGTTGTAGGCTTACAGGTTATAAGCTTACCTTTATTGATGATACCGATGCGGTCGCATAATTCTTGAGCAACATGCATATCATGTGTTGTTACAAGTACAGACCTGCCATAATGGCGGGTTAGTTCAATGATTTTGTCTTTAATAGAGCGACTACTTTGTACGTCTAATCCTGTGGTTGGCTCGTCGAAAAGGATAATTTTGGGGTCTGCGATAAGAGCGATACAAATTGCCAATTTTTGTTTTTGACCTCGCGATAGTTTGCGGACTTCAATATCCTTTTTGTCTTTTAATCCTATAAAATCGAGGAGTTGATTTGCCCTTTCTTTTAATACTTTACCTCGGATATTTCGAAGGTTCCCATAATAATACAAATTTTCAAGAGGTGTTAGTGGCCAGATGCTTGTTCGTGTTCCTTCTAAAACTACACCTATTCTTGATAATACTTCTTTTCGGTGTTTCTCTACATTCATCCCATCTACAAATACGGTTCCACTATCAGGTTTTACCAATGTAGAAATCATCTTTACAGTGGTTGTTTTCCCTGCACCATTAGGTCCCAATAAGCCCATAATTTCACCCGTTTTAATTCCGAAGGTAACATGGTCAGCGGCGCAGGCTTCTTTTTTAGTAAGAATTCTTCTTTTGTCTGTTACATCATCTTTGTGAAAAAAATGATATGTGCGAAAGGTCTTCGAGACGTTGTCAAGGTAGACTGTATAATCGTTTATTAAGTTGTTTAATTGTTTGCCTTGCATTCCTTGACTCCATTGGGACTAAACAGAGATTGCTCTAATTCTGTTAAACAACGCTCTTCATCAGGCTCTTCAATTAGTTTTTCTTGGTATTCTAAGTAGTTACTTTCCATATTGCGAATAAAGTGGATTATCGTTACAAGTCCTAAATCAGATGTTAGGTAATATGCAAACCCTAAAAAGATGGAAAACACCACAAATTCAATGTTTTGACGAATATTGTTAACGAAGACATGTTCATGGACAAGAGTAAAAGCAATAGAAATAATAAAGACTGAAAGTATCGGTTTTGCTGTCACATTTATTAAGATGGTTTGTAAACTTGCTCGATAAATGATTTCTTCTGTTAGTGCTATTGTCATTGTGCGACTGAGAATAATAGGGGATAGAACAGAAAAACGGAGTATTTTTTGGATAGATAGGAATTGATTTTTGACGAGTTCATTAAAACCGATTGTTATAAAGAAACCTATTGTATAAACGATATGCCCTAATATCAGTCCGATAATCCAACTGGAGATGTTAAATAAATTTCTTGGTAAGATGCCTATGATTGCCAAATATATGATTGAGCAGATAAGTAGAACAAATTGGCACATTTTTGTAAGGGAAGAAAAAAAATTTTTTTTGAACAGATTCCGTGTAAATTCTAACAGAATATAAATCACAAAAATGATAAGTAGGTACTTTGGATTCACAAATTTTTCTCCAAATAGCATTTCATGGACTCTATCATTTTTTGCAAAGTGACTTCTTTGGATTGTTCAGCATATTTTTCACGCCATGCATTAAATTCTTGTTTTAGTAAGCCGTAAACAAACACATCGTGCCAGATACCATTTCGCAGTATATGGTCTTTTAAGGTTACTTCCCTTTTAGCACCCAGAAACTCGAGTAATCTCCAAGAGGGTTGATTAAAAGCGTAGATAATTGCAGAAACACGGTGCATGTTTAATTCGTCAAAGGCATACTCTAATGCACGGTATACATTAATCCCTGTTGAAAGGTGTCCTCGATGTTGAGGTGATATGTAGACATCAAGATTACAGGAACGATTCCGCCAACTGATATTTTGTAATGAAATCATGCCAATAGGTCCGTTAGGCGAATCGACGATGAAATAAACACTTCCAGGGATAGGACTGCCTGCGGTTTTACTTAAATAACCTACAATCTGGTCACGAATAAGACGAGGGGAACGTGCAGGGTCTCCATAAAGGAAGTATTGAAAATCTTCATCTTCCATCCAGCGAACAAGCAGGTCGAGGTCCTCTCTATCTGCTCTACGAATAAATGTTTTTGTAACAATACTCACTGCTCTAATCCCTCAAATAATACTATTAAATGAATATTAGTTCGTGGTAGAACTTAATTTAACCCATGTTTCAAGATTATGCCATTTTCCACGAGCAAATAACACCTCCCGCATTATTCCTGCCAGAATATATAGGTGTTGTTGAAGGAAATTTTTAAGAGGCTCTTCTTCATCGATGCAGGTGGTCACAAGTTTTTTTAAGTGAAGTTGTCGGAATGCCTTATTTTCGATAAATTCTAATGCATCATGGATTAATGGCGAATTTGTTAAATACGTTTGATTATCGAATAAAAGAATGATTTCACCAAAAAGAGCCTCCTGATTGATACCCTTCAAAACAATGAACCCGTGGAGGTTCCCTTCTTTATCTTCGACTGCATAAAAAGATTGTGTTGCATCTTTGTTTTGTAGGAGTTCCTCCAATTCACTCTGATTGGGCAGAATAGGCTCACGCTTTCCATCAAGTAAGGCTCCGTACATGTTTTCACTGGCGTAAAATCGTAATAAATGTTTGGCATCAAATAGGTCTGATGTGCGAATGATGGCATGTTCCTTGTTAATCATAAAAAATCAATAGCCTATTTTTTTAATCATTTAAAACCCCAATACTTTTTTTTGGGAAGGAGGCTCTTTTGAGTGTGTTTGGATAAATAAATTAAAAGCCAATTTCGTTTTTCTTTTCGTAACGAAAATCCATCCACGCACGCCAAACTGCATTCATAAAATTAGTGAAAGCGTCCGCTTTTCTTAGGGTCATTTTGCGTATGTGTTTCATACTAATAATCCCATATTGGTTAATTTATTGTTATTTTTATGAACTACTTGATGATGACGATGATGACGACGATGATGAAGTGGAAGTTGTTGTACCACCACCTAATGGAACTTCTGGGTCTTTGTTGCTAACTACAGGAATAAATATTTTGATAACATCTTGAATAAACTTCAAAATATTATCAACAGTAAAATGAAAGTAGCCTACTGTAACTGAACTACTTAATTTTGTTATTTGATTAATATGTTGAGTATTTTTTTTGTTCATTCTATCTATAAGAACAATCTCAATTTTAAGTCGTATTTGTTATGTTTGTAGAAATTGTCGCTTTTGTAGACACGAGATTTCTAATAGCCTCTAATAATTGAATAACAAGTATTAAAATCACATCTGCGGTCACAGCAGGCTGTGGTGTTTTGTATGTTTGTTTTTTTATATGTTTCATATATCTATTGAGTAAAAAGTTAATATAGATGTTATTATACTACAAAGCACTTATTTTTCAAACTTTGGAAGTTTGTATATCAAAGTTTAATCACTAACTTCCAGTTTCACTTGTTTGGGTTGAGTTATTTGTTTCTTGTGGTTTTTTAATTTCCGCTAATGGTAAGAAGAAACCTGTTAGAACTTCAAGTAGAAAACATAAGAATGCTTGATAATCGCTTTCAATTTTAGTGCAGAATCCACCTCCTGTCTCTTGTTGTTGGGCACGTCGTGGCAGGGAGGTCATAGATTTAATTCGTTTCATATCTAAATTCCTTTTTACAGTTATTTTGTAGATGTTATTGTTGTGGATCCTTCTTCTTTAGCGATAAAAGCCTGAGCCACAACACTTAGGATATTCGCTACAAGGGTTAAAACTTGACCTACTGTTAATTTTGTTTCAACTTCTGCTTTTTTAAGCATTGTTATCGCATAGGTATGTTTCATACATTTTCTCCTCTGATTTATTCATAGGTTCTATATATTATATTTCTAATGCATTATTTTATTACATTTGAACATGAAAAATCTCTATATTGATTTAATACAATTTGTCAGTGAAAAGTTTTCATAAATTTTATTAATTTTGCAATTTTTTACCTTTGAATAAAGAAAGGCTGTGTCCACGCCTGGTCTTCTCCATCCCCCCATAATTCAAATCGTAGGTAAGTATATGGGAAATTATCCTTTACTTCAAAGTCAATATTATTTCCTTTACATTGATGTATTCTACGTCCATAGTCTACAACAACAGCGATTTTTTTTGCATTTGAACTTTTGATGGAAATTATATTTCCATGTACTGATATTTGGTTGATTTCGACACCTGAACTTGCGTAGAAACACCCTTTCTTTAGAGCGTTAAGCACATTGCTAAAACTAAGTGTTTCTACTTGTACTACATTCCACGCAACACCATAATTATCTTCCCAGTGTGCATCGTCATGAGCATATCCCCATACATATATTCCTTTAGAAAGGAGTAAATCCCAACGGTCAGTAGCACTGGGGTTTCCTGGGAGTTGACGCACAATACCATTGTAAATTTCTATTCCTGTGTAGTTTTGCCATGATTCTAAAAGTTCTTGTGGACAGTGATTAAAATCTTCTTCCCAGTTTGGGTGGGAGATAATGGCAAATCCACCATTCTGAATAATGTTATTTATAACCTTTTGTCGGTCTGGATAGGGTTCTATTTTATTTCTGGCATTTATGTGTAGAATATGCGGTCCATCTATGGTAATTTCATTTCCAGCAATGATAACCATTCCATCTACTTTTACCTCTGTAATGTCGGTTAGGATATCATGGTCGCTAAACATCAAAAATTGATATCCCATAGATGCATATTTATCTGCTGTTTCCTGTGGAGAATAAATACCATCACTTATAGATGTATGTGTGTGTAAATTGCCTTTTGCCCAAATATAATTACTTGTGTTTAGGTATGGACTTTTAATTTTCATCTCGTAGGGCTCCTTCTAAGGGTCCATCATAGTAAATATTTTAGAACTACTTATTCCAGAGCGAAATGAATTCTTCCTGCTCTGTGAGTGTTAATAAATCAGGTCGATATAATTTTTTCACAATAGGGTCAGAAACTTTATTAATTTCGTTGGTGGTAGGAATGTATGTTAATTGTCGTAAGATAGTCCCATCATCATCACATTCATAGTATGTCCACGCATCCCCTTTTCCGGGGACAAATTGAGATATTTTAAAGTATTTCATTCTCTTTTACCTCTGCATTGTATTATAATGCTTCCAAAAGTATTTAAAAGGTAAATCTATTTTAAATGATAACGAGTCTAATATAAAAATAGTAAATTTAATAAAGTGAATTTAACTATGACTATATTCAAAACAAATTTATCAAAAATTACCCTCTTTTACGTTCTTTGTTTTTTACTTTTTACATTGCCTGCTTATGTTTTAGATATAGAAGCAGAAGCAATATTTGTAAAAATAACTAAGGCATTTGATTCAGAAGTAGACCCTGATGTACTCGATGAGGATAAGAATGGAATTCCTGACCGTGCCCATGCTCGGTTGTTAGACCGTGTTCTAAGAGATGACAAGGTTCCAAACCATGATTTCTTATTAGCCACATATTATTATAATTGGATACAAATAAAAAAAGATAACACCTTAGGAAGTCGTTGTACTGCTATTTATCAGCTATATGGTATTTCATGCGATGAGATAGAGCGGTTTTCTGCAGCAATAATAACCTTAGGTGAACCGCTATCTATCCAGTATTTTGTTCAAGGTGCATTGAGTGAATTTGGCATAAAGTTAGATTTGAAAAATTATAATCTTAATGGAGGTCTGTATCTCCGTGGGACAGCAGACCTTGATGGAGATAAAATATCCAATAAAAAGGAATATCAATTAGCTGAAGGCGATTTTAATTTGTTTGTAGAGTATGCGATAACTCCAGGAGAAAACCCTGTAGAAGGAGAACTGGAGATCCCTTCATTGGATAAAGATATACCACTAATTATTACTCCTGCAGTCAACAGTTTAGTAAATTTTGGAAAAGTATCATTGAAAACGGTAATGGAAATGGAATTTAGTGCACAGAACATAGGGACAAAAGAAATACCCATGCAAATCTGGATTATTGGGGAACCAGAGTTTTGGATTGTCGGGGAACATGAGTATCTGATCCCCCCTCAACAAACAGTTACCTTTAAGGTCCAATTTCAACCACGAGACTATAATAAAGCATCAGGAATATTAGTGATTGAATCCTATGGCAAAAGATATTATGTTTACCTGGGTGGACAAGGTTCATGGCTAAAAGATTTATTCTCTGGTAATCTTGATATAAGCAAATTGCAAATAAGTCCATTAAGTATAATCACTGTTCTTTCGACTATTATTTTGATTGTGTTATCCGTATTTTTAGGGATAGAAGAAACACTTACTTCATTTGTCGAAGATTTACTCCCCCCTGTTGCAAGAAAATAAGGAGTTCGGGGTAATACAATGTACACTTTGTTTTGTATGTCTAAAAACGTGTTTGATGTGGAAATAATGATGTCGCAATTATCCCCCGTGTTACCGATACTTATTGCGATATGGATTATAGGGTTCCTCTGTTGTTTCTATGGTTATAGGTTTCTTTATTTTATAATTGGAGCCTGTGGATTTGTCACTTTATTTCTAACTTCATGGTTACTGCTCAATACCCTTTCTCCATTACCTTTTTTATCTATTGTTGTTCAGCTTTTTATATCTATCATTTTTGGACTTGTCGGGGTTGTAATCTCTATTTTTATGTATAAAGTTGGTGTTTTTTTACTTGGATTTTTAGGTGCTTATATAATCAGTTTTATTTTAACAGGATTAATTGATTATTCCTTACTCATGGTTTTAATTGGATGTGTAGGTGGTGTTCTCTCTCTTGTTGCTGAAAGAGTAGTGGTTGTTGTTGCTACGGCTTCCGTTGGCTCTTTAATGATAGTTTGGGCAATTGTCCAGTTTTTAGAATATGGCGGGATAATCCATGTAGGTCTAAGTTTTGAGCCTTCTTATGTAGATATGATGTCAAAGTTGGCATGGTTTGGTTTCTCAGCTTTAGGGTGTTCCATCCAATATAAAAACATAAATCCACAGAAAAGTAAAAGTAAAAAAGAAGATGCAAGTAATAACAAGAATAAACGTAAACCAAAAGAGGTTGAGAATTGAAAATTAGGATTAAAACCATGTGCAATAGATTAGTCTGTTTTTAGGGATTTGTTGAATACGAGATACGAACTCTGTAGTAGTTATTCATTTTATGTGTGGGTTATCTGGGGTAGGTTATCTGATCTGGTGGGCCGTGCAGGAGTCGAACCTGCGACCTTGGGATTAAGAGTCCCCTGCTCTACCAACTAAGCTAACGGCCCTATTAAAAAAATGGAGCGGGAGACGGGACTCGAACCCGCGACGTCAACCTTGGCAAGGTTGCACTCTACCAACTGAGTTACTCCCGCTTAATTGTATATTAATTTTACCAAAAAAACAGATACATTTCAAACTTGAATGGTCGAGAAAATAAGATAATGTTATGGAATTAGTCGTGCTAAAAAGTGAACTATTCATGTGTTCCCAGTGTGTTAGTAATTAAATTGTGGCTTATAAATTACCTTTTTTGTATTTCGTTCAGGAACGTTTGTTCGTCGATTTTAAGTCGTAGTGGAAAAGGCTCCTCCCACATTTTTTTGAATGCGAAACCTGGAATAATCCATAGTTCACCTGGACGTCTCTCGAACAGGTAAGGATAACTCAATTGTCCGCCAGGCTGGCGAGCTATTACGACAGGTTTTGTCCAAGTTTTGCCATCGTCTTCTGAGAAGGCAATGGAAAGTTCCTCTCGATGCCATGACGAGGGAAACTCTGTATGTTGAGGCATAATACTCTTTTTTTGTTCTCGTCCCTCAGGGTTGAGTTGATTCCAGACCAAAACAAGTCTGCCACTGTTCAATCGTAGTAAATATCCTGGAGAGTTACTTGCATTAATTCCACTGGGCTGGATAATTCGCCAATACTTTCCATCGTTTTCTGAAATTGCCTGCCAGAATTGGTCTAAACTGGTGCGAATCAGCATAAGCAACCTGCCGTCGCTTAATTCTGCAAGAGTAGGCTCTAATGCTCCGTCATGATGACCATGTCCTCCGATATCAATCCAATTACTTTTTTGCCACGTTTTACCCTCATCGTCTGAAAATACAGTGCAGATAATAAAATGACCTGGCTGGCTGGTTAGGTGGTCAAATGGTGCGATGACCCTACCAGAACGAGTCTGTATTAATGCAAAGAAATTAGTGTTATATCCTTCAAGTATGCATTGGTTATCTATCCATGTTTTACCACCATCAATACTTCTAATTGCCCATACTTCTAATTTGCTATTTTTCCCAGGTTCTTTTGTTTTTTCATCCCAGTCGAAATTTTTGCCGATAAAGTTCAGATAGACAAAAATTAATGTGTTGTTCTTAGTCCGAAGTAGATAATAAGAGGCAGGTTCTTCAGGGTCTATTCCTTTGCAGACAGGGATTGCTTCCGACCATGTTTTTCCGTCATCTTTACTCACACGGAACCCATGAATATCTATTGTGCCAATGGAGTTGTCATCAAGATTTACAAATGGACCATTTCTATCAATTTCAAGTGTCTGGACCAGTGGATGAATCCAACGCACATCTGCATTATTACCCATTGAGAAAATACCTATAACTGATAACAAGAACATATTAAGCATACTTATACCTCCAACAAAGTTATGTTTTTTAGTATTATATTCTCTTATAGATTTCTAAAAAAATTTATGTACAAATACAGTTAAAACAACTTTTTATCTTCATAGTATTTGATGTTGGATAAATATTATTTTTTAGGGATGCATGGCATAGAGATGTGTGAAATTTCTATCTCAGCGTTATAAGGTCCAGTAACTTCCCACCCTAAATTGAAGGAAGTGATTGAAAGGTCATCAATATTTGAATTTTTTAAGAAACCTTGATTCTTCCCTTTATTGAGAGATTCCTCAATATAAGAATTTAAGGTTACATTGAGCATCTTAGGTGTTCCATCACCTGTATTTCCTTTATAAAATCGGTTTCCATCAATGACAGCAATTAATTTGTTGGTAGTATATGCAGAACCTACATCTTTACTAATATACTCTGGTGGGATTGTATAACGAGCATCAAAAATTGGAATACCGAACCAAAAATAATCTTCATAGTCTGGGCTACGGGGGTTTGTATTTTTTACTGTCCAGTAGGCTGTAATTTGAGCAGTATGTAAATGAGGATCGACTTTTTCTTTTAAGGTAGAGTCGCACATACAACGAGTTATTTGAAATTTTATTTCAAACTTTAAATCGTATTCTTTTATTTTTATTTCTTGAGGAAAGTGTTTTTCAATTAATACATGTGCCCATGGTTCACCATATTTCCGCAGTTTGCCATTATATTCTGTAATTCCGTTGCAGTTTAGAAGGATTACCCAATGATTGTTTTTCTTCAGTAGCATAACCTTTTTTGCTTCATTTTCGATAAACCATGTCGTTTCGTTTTGTTGTTGAAATGCTCCACTATTCAAAGGGTATTGGGTACCCCATTGTGCTATCCTCCAGATTGGCGGTTTATTTTCTTGTGTGATGGATGGAAGAATTAATTTACCTGCTATATTAGGCTTATCTGTAGGGTATACAGATGTGAGCCAAAAACCGTATGAAAATTCAGATGTGTTTAAGGAGTCGTTTTGTGCTTCTGCAATTAATATCATTTGAAGTAATAGAAGAAATAAAATGCTGAATAAACTTTTCATTGAAAGTCCCTAAAATAATGTGTAAAATAATATAGTTTATAATATTAACAAAAATAATGAAGTAATTGTGTTGTTTTAATTTTTCGTAAAAGATATGAGAATATGGGTATAAAGGACAAAATATTTTTGATTTTTATGAATAATTAAAATATACTGAAAAAATAATCCATTTTTTGTTAAATAAATGGTAAAATAAATATAAAGGAACGAAAAACAAAAATAAAGATAGATTAGGGAGTGTTACGTGAAAAGAAATGTATTAATATTATCTTTGTTATCCCTGATGGTAATCTGGGGTTGTCAGACGCCGGATTCAGATAAATATACGGTAGGAGAAAAAGAATACGGAGTTACCTCAGGAGTTTTTCATGGCCGTTGGTGGAATTATTATGAACGTGGTTGTTCATATTTAGCAGGTGGTTTTTATGATGAAGCGGAGCGTGATTTGCGAACAGCTCTTGAAAGTCGTTCACAAGATTCATGGCAAGCCCGAACCTATGGACTACACTTTGTTGAATATTTCCCCAATCGTGAATTAGGTATTGTTTTATATAAAAAAGGGCAGTTAGAAGAAGCAGAGAATTTACTTAGAACATCCATATCGCAAGTAGATACAGAACGAGCACGATATTACCTTGATTTGATTGTTAAAGAACGTATCTCACGAGGAGAATTACAAGATAGACAGGTCCCTACTATTAAAGCCGAGGTTCTTGAGGTGGACCCTGAAATAACAAAGGACAAAAGCAAGGCAAAACGACAGGCAACAATTATCAAAGAAGCAAACAATGTGTTACATATTGAATGCTTTGATGACATAGGACTTGAACAAGTTCTTGTTAATGGTCAACCTCTGTATTTTAGACGTGGTGAAGCGTCTGCGGTCATTGAACAGGCGATCGATCTCAAAGAGGGGAAACAAGATTTTACTATTGTTGCACGAGACTTAGCAGGAAAAGAACAGGAAATAAAGCTATCGGCACAAGTAGACTTAACAGGTCCTAATATTGGTATTTTTAAGCCTTCAGATTTACATGTGACTAATGAGAATGAAATTGAAGTGGAGGGAATTGTTGTTGACGCTACAGGAATATCAGATATTTCCTTGAACAACAAGATTATTGCGGAGGTGAATGGGGAACAGAAAAAGGAATTTCATTCTGTTGTCCCTCTTGCGGAAGGAGAAAATGTTTTTATAATTACAGCTAAAGATATAGCGGGAAATGAAACTCGTACTGCGTTAAAAATATTTAAAGGTGAGCCTCAATCGCAATCAGCATTAATGTGGCGTTTGGCTCAAAGCAAGGGTATGTCGAGAAATCAAATTGCTACCGCAGAGGGGCTAAACTCTGCTCTCATTACTGCTCTTTTTAATCAAACCGACGAAGTTGTTCCTGAAATTAATATCAAAACACCCAACCCAGAACGGCCATCACGACATAATCGAGCGGTACGTGTAGCAGGCGAGGTGATTAGTTCGGCTCCTGTTCAGGCACTACTTATTAATGGTGAGCCTTATACGCAATTAACAGGTGCACCGAAGGAAGCCTTTAATAAGCGTGTGCCTTTGCCAGGGGAACTATTGAAGACAGGTTCAGGAACAATGAAATTATCCGTTGAGGCACAAGATGCACAAGGTAAAAAATCGGTAAAGGAAATGGATGTGAAAGTAGAGCCTGTGCTTGTTGAAAGTAATGAAACAAAAATGAGTCTCGCCTTGCTGGCAATTGGTGGACGTAATCCGTCGGATAGTTTTGGAAGTAAATTACGCACTACATTAGAAGACGTATTAAGAAAGCAAGGGCGATTTAGTATCTTAGACCGTCTTTATTTGCAGAATATCCTAACTGAGCAACAACTATCCACAGGTTTAGCCGACCCTACACGGGCATTGGACATGGGTAGAATTATACCGTCACAGGTTTTTGTTGTAGGTGAGCTTTTTGCCCGCGGTGAGCAATCGGTGGAAGTAAAATTACGGTTATTAAATACAGAAACATCAGAAGTGATAAATATCTTTGATGCGTTTATTGAGGATATAAATAATGATAGTTTGGTTGAAGGGAAGTGTGATGTCCTTGCCCGACAAATGGCTGATTATTTTCCACGTTTGTCAGGTGAGGTCGTAGATTCACGGGCTTCTGGGCAACGCTATGAAATTTTGTTTAATTGGACTGAGCAAGATGGAGTTCGCCCCGGTATTTATGCATTGATTTTGTATGAGGCTTCACCTGTATGGGTAGACCCGGATACAGGTGAAATAACACAGCCTGCAGAATATGAAGTTCTTTATAAATCGCGCATTGTAAGTGTTACACCGACCAGTGCGAGAGGTCAGGTTATTATTGACACATCTAAATCTTCGGAGGGCGTAGCCATTGAAAAAGGTTTACCTTCAATCACTATGTAATATTATTTTTGCATTTTGCTTAATAGGTATTTTGGAAGAAGCAAGTGCACAGGGTATCCCTATTAATTCGTCACCGAATGTAATCGGTAGTGGAGCCCGTGCAATTGGGATGGGTGGTGCCTTCATAGCAATAGCGGACGATGCCACCTCAGCCTCATGGAACCCTGGAGGTTTAACACAGTTGGAACGTCCAGAATTTTCAATGGTTTATTCATATAAATATATCGGCGAGGATTTTGAATCATCAACACACCCTGAACTTAAAGAGGATTATTCTATCGATTTTAGTCAATTAAACTACATGAGTTTTGTTTATCCTTTCCGTCGAACTATTAAAGGACGGAACCTCGTTTTGAGTTTGAATTATCAAGCGAAGTATGACTTTGACCGTGAATTAGACTTTTTCTATCGTGATATGTCGGCTTTAGCATTAGGGAACGTTTTAGGGTTACATTCGCAGGTTAACTATAAACAAAGTGGGCAACTGGCGTCATTATCTCCTGCATTTGGTTTTGAATTAACAGACCGACTTTCTGTGGGACTTGTGTTAAATCTTTGGAACCAATCAATACTAAGTAACAACGAATGGACTGTGGACCAGGAAGAATATCGAACGTTTCGAACTAACGGACAAACGACACGTGCCTCTTTTTCGCATACTGTTATAAGAAAGAAATACAAGAACTTTGAGGGGACAAACGTTACTTTGGGTGCTCTGTATCGATTAGGAGAGCGTTGGCAAATAGGTTTTGTTTATAATTCCAAATTCACGGCGGATGTAGATTATGAAGAGTGGTGGGCAATTACTCGTGGGCTTGGTGTGCCAGGATTTTATTACAGCAAGAGACCGTTAAAATATACGTTTCCTTCCTCTTTCGGTGTAGGTCTTGCTTACCGTTTTCCGAATGATAAGTTAACATTAAGTTTTGACATTACCCGTCGTGAATGGGACCAGTTTGTCGTGCATGACCCTGAAAATCGCAATTTCATGATGAGAAAACGTTCAGGAATTTCTAATCTACCAACTGCATGGAGTC
>JAIWNQ010000213.1 GCA_020216745.1 Candidatus Hydrogenedens sp. | reverse complement strand
CACACGACCCAACGTATACATTGCGTTTGGGGATGGAATATTTATTCTTTAATCCGAACAAACCGCGTCGTGCATTTTTGCCGAGTATCCGTGCTGGACTCTTCTATGACCCAGAACCTGCCAGTAATAGACCTGCTCGATGGTTTGGTTTGGGTAAAGGGGATGGCTCTGTAGATAATTACTATGGCATCACTCTGGGAGCAGGTTGTTTGATTAAAAACAGGGTAAATATCGATGTGGCGTATGTATATCGCTGGGGAGATGATGTGCGTCAGGATACATTCCAACTTGTTGGTACTGATGCTGATGTTGACCAACACATGTTTTACTTATCTACCGTGATTTACTTCTGACGCGGTGTATTTGACATCCTCTTTAAGTGATACAAAATGTCAAGCGCTTCTTTAGGTGAAAGGTGATCTGGGTCAATCTTCTCTAATTCTTCCTCAATTTGACAGGGGTGATGTGTCTCTTTTGTATCAAAGAGAAGTAGTTGTTGTTCTGTATTTTGAGTAGCAAACTGACCACTTTCTAATGAATCCATAATTTCGTGTGCTCGATGTATAACATTTGGTGGTAGTCCTGCTAACTTTGCAACATGAATTCCATAACTATGGTCCGATGCTCCTTCAAAAAGGCGATATAAAAACACAATTTTATCTTTATATTCGCGAACACCAACATTCATATTTACTGCCCCTTCCAGATGTTTGGTCAGCTCTGTAAGTTCGTGGTAATGGGTAGCAAACAACGCCCGAGCTTGTATGCGGTCATGTATATATTCTGCAACTGCCCAAGCAATGCTAATCCCATCATAGGTACTGGTACCTCTGCCAATTTCGTCAAGAACTAATAAACTACGTCGGGTTGCTGTGTTTAAGATATTCGCAGTTTCAATCATTTCAACCATAAACGTGCTTTCACCCCTTGCCAGATTATCGGATGCCCCTACACGCGTGTAGATACGGTCAACAACCCCAATTTTCGCGGAATCTGCAGGCACAAAACTACCTATCTGAGCCATAAGAGTGATAAGGGCTACTTGTCTTAGGTAGGTTGACTTTCCTGCCATATTTGGTCCAGTAATTATCATGAGCCGTTTCTCCTGGGTGTTAAGATATGTATCATTTGGAACAAAAGAGCCCGGACCTAATAAGGTTTCGATGACGGGATGCCTGCCTCCAGTAATAATAATCTCGTCGGAAGAATTAATTTGTGGTTTTGTATAATTGTTTGAAATAGCGACCTCCGCAAGAGAGAGAAGGACATCTAATAGAGCAATGGCTTCCGAATTTTTTTGAATCCGTTTTGCCTCAGCAGATACCTGATTGCGAATCTCTATAAATAATTCTTCTTCTAATGCGACACTCCGCTCCTCTGCAGTAAGTATTTCTTCCTCTCGTGATTTTAATTCCGGGGTAACATAACGTTCACCATTTACCAATGTTTGCTTGCGAATATAATCCTGCGGCACCAGAGATGTTTGCCCTTTGCTAACCTCGATGTAGTATCCGAACACTTTGTTGTACCCAATTTTTAAGGTTTGGATACCTGTTCGTTCCCGTTCTTTTTTTTGTAATGTTGCAATCCATTCTCTTCCGCCTCGCATCAAGGAACGTAAGTGGTCCAGCTGTGCATTATAGCCATCTTTGATAATACCACCTTCACTTAAAACTGCGGGAGGCGATTCCATGATGGCACTGTCAATACAGCGGACAGTCTCCGGAAGTTCATTAATAGTAGTGAAAATCTCTTTTAGTAAAGTAGTTTCACACGCTTCTAACGATATTTTTAGACGAGGTATCACCTTTAAGCAATGGCATAATGCTCTTAAATCGCGTGGATTGCTTGTTTGTGCTGTGATTCTTCCCAAAAGCCGTTCTAAATCACCAAAACCTTTTAGATATTCTTTAAGAGTTACCCGTAAATTGCTATTGTTAATTAATTCTTCAATTGCATCCAAACGGGCGGTAATTTCATCAATTTTCTGTAATGGATAGTGTATCCATTGTCGTAATTTTCTTGAGCCCATCGGTGTTAAAGTTCGGTCCAGTACACCAAGTAATGTCCCCTGTTTTGTACGGTCGTATAACGACTCAACCAGTTCAAGGTTCCTTTGGGTATTACTATCCAGAATGACGAAATCGGAAGGAGTATAAATGCGAGGTAAGTCTAAATACGGAGTTGAATCACGCTGTGTTTGTAATACATATTGAAGTACAGTCCCGACCGCTAAAGTAAGTTCTTTACTATCTTTAATCCCTAATCCACGCAAGGTTGATAATCCATAATAACGTAGGATATGTTCAGTGGCTAATTCGATATCATATTTATCAACAGGCAATTGGGTACGGGTCAATGTTGGAAAGGTTAATGTGATACATTGTTCTATCTCTCTCGGTATATTGTCAGGCAAGAGTAATTCAGATATAGTTAGACGGGTTAGTTCATCAGTCAGAGTTCTCTCTAATGGGGGTTGCAATTCCGACGCTAAAAATTCACCTGTGCTGATGTCTACAAGAGCAAGCCCTGCTTTTTCATCCCCTATATATAATGCTCCTAAATAATTATTTGCTCTCTCATCTAAAAGTTCAGGTTCAATAATAGTCCCCGGCGTAACTGTTCTAACAATAGCCCGTTTTACAATTCCTCGAGCAAGTTTTGGGTCCTCGATTTGTTCACAAATAGTAACGGTTTTACCTGCTTTTATGAGCCTTAACAGATATTGATTTACTGAACGTACTGGAACCCCACACATGGGCACTTTGCCTTCTTTACTTTCTCCGTCTCTTGATGTAAGAGCAATTCCTAAAATTTGCGATGCCTCAATAGCATCATCAAAGAAGAGTTCAAAGAAGTCGCCCATACGGAAAAGAAGTAAAGAATCGCCAGATTCCGCCTTTGCCCGCAAATATTGACGTAACATAGGCGTAGCACGTTCTGGAATAATATCCGAAATTTTTAGCCAGTTGTCTTTTTCCTTTTTATCCATATAGCATATACTTTAAGAAGGGTTTTTCTATTTTTAACAATTTGATACTTTGCGTAGTAATAATTAAATAATCTATATTAGTTTATGATATTTTATCATTTAAACTTAATTAACCTATATTTAAGATTATAAACTGATGGAAGTAGATGTTTCTCTTACAGAGCAAAACTTAGTACCTATTATTAATGTTTTTCTCCCCATTGCAAAGCACAAAGCGATAACTTTATTTAATCAATGGGTAGACGAGGACACTTCTCCTGTTTTTACACATCAGGGTAAATACCGTTCTTGGGGATGGACAGAATGGACTCGGGGTTTTATGTATGGAATACCTCTACTTTTGTATGAGCTGACAAACGACGAGTCGTTGTTGGATAAGGTTCGAGATGAGATACACAAATTAGATTCTTATTTAACTCATCACGGTGTCCATGACCATGGCTTTAATATTCTTTCTTCGTATGGTCATTTATGGCGAATGGGGCTATGTGAAATATTTACGCCGAAGGAATATGAATTAGAACAATATAAATTAGCGATTCGAGTGTCCAGTGCAGTTCAGGCAAGTCGTTGGACAAAAATAGATGATGGCACTGGTTTTATACATTCTTTTAATGGGGCACATTCCTTGTTTGTAGATACTATCAGGACATGTCGCATTCTCGTATTGGGGTGGTTATTAGGTCACGTCCTAAAAACAGAGGGAGATGAAAATGTATCGCTTCTTGAACGGGCTATTCAACATATACAAAACACACTTAAGTATAATATTTATTATGGTAAGAGTAGAGACATATATGATGTACCGGGCAGGGTTGCTCATGAAAGTATTTTTAATGTAAAAACGGGGAGGTTTCGTTGTGCGTCGACGCAACAAGGCTATTCTCCATTTAGCACATGGACACGTGGTTTAGCATGGGCAATGTTAGGTTGTGCTGAGCAAATGGAATTTTTTTCGAATATCCCACAGTATTACTGGGAAAAGTATGATAGTAACCGTACTTTCCTAAAATCTCTGGAGGAAGCATGTAGGGTAACGGCGGATTATTATATAGAGCATACAACGATAGATGGTGTTCCATTCTGGGATACAGGTGCCCCTGGCTTGGTGTATTTAGGTAAATATCAACAAAATCCTGCTGACCCATATAATGATATTGAGCCGTTAGATAGTTCATCTGCAGTTATATCGGCTCAGGCATTGCTACGTTTAGGTAATTACCTTGGGAAGGAATCTGCAGGGAGCAAATATTACCAGGCGGGATTAACTGTAACAAAAACGCTTTTATCTGGTCTTTTTCTCTCTAATGATGCAAATCATGAGGGACTTTTGCTTCATGCTGTTTATCACCGTCCTAACGGGTGGGATTACATTCCTCCCGGTAAAAACATTCCTTGTGGCGAGGCATGTATGTGGGGAGATTATCACTTATTAGAATTGTTATTATGGATATGGCAGGTTGCTCATGGTAGACAACCGTGGAATTTCTTTGCAAACCTAAAACCGGAAGGGTTACTAAATTAAAAATTATGATATGTATGATTTCAAAAGGAATTGAAGCACAATTTATATGGGGACAATGGACCGTTCCTGTCATTGTAAATGAATTGGGAGCGGACTGGGCTGTTATCCGTTATCCGTTAGAAGAACCCATAGGTCCCGGAATATATATCGATTTACAACTCTTATGCGACTATTTTAGTGCTACTTACTACTACTTTACTATAAATGTACCGAAGCAGTTTAATGACCTACTATACCTTCGACGAGCAGGAAGCCGAACGTATGTAGAACGTCGGCAATCCTGGCGAGTTACCTTAAATGAACCTGTGCGTATGGAATATGGGGAAAATCGGATTGGTTTTGAAGGGACATTGATAGATTTAAGTAGTACTGGTGCTTATGTTGCAGTAGAGCACGTTTTGCCGGTAATTAGCCCGGTTCGTATTTATTTGCCTATTTATCGGAGTATTTATGCAATTAATGGTGTCGTTGTTCGTAAAATTCCACCAAATCTTAAATTAGGGGTACCTATGCGGTTGGGAATTCGGTTTGTGAATAATCCCATTGAATTGCGAAATGTATTAGTCCAATATTTGTGGTCGCGAATTCGTAAAATGTACCGAAATGAATTTATAGAATTGTATCCAAATAGTGATAAAAGACCAAAGAAACCAAAAAACACAATAAACCCACCGGTAGAAAATGGAGATAATTCTGGTGGAAATGTGCCAAGGAATGAAGGAGGTTAAAAATATGGATGAGATTCGGATAGGGATTATTATGAACGGTGTTACGGGTAGAATGGGCAAAAACCAACACTTAGAACGTTCATTAATGTCTATCCTGAATGAGGGAGGTATTCCATGCCAGAAGGGGAAAATTATTCCCGATATAATCCTTACAGGAAGAAACCCAGAGAGACTTTCTGAATTGTCAAGGAAGTTTAATAATGTACCATGGACAACCAATTTGGACACGGTGCTTTCGGACTCAAAATATCACATTTACTTTGATGCACAAACAACTTTGCTACGATATGAATCTGTCAAAAAAGCAATTAATGCAGGAAAACACGTCTACTGCGAAAAGCCATCCGCTTCTAATTTGGAGCAGGCTTTAGAATTATACACCCTTGCTAGAGGAAAGGAGATAAAACATGGGGTAGTTCAAGACAAATTATGGCTTCCAGGGATGCAAAAATTACAGAACTTAATCCGTCAGAATTTTTTTGGCAGAATCCATGAGGTTCGTGGTGAGTTTGGATATTGGGTATTTACGGGAGAACATGAACCTGCTCAACGCCCCTCATGGAATTATAAAAAATCAGAAGGTGGCGGAATTATTCAAGATATGCTTTGCCATTGGCGATATTTAGTTGATAATCTTTTTGGAACTATTACAGATATAAATTGTTATGCAATGACCCATATCCCGCAACGGTGGGATGAATACGGAAAACCTTATATATGTGACGTGGAAGACTCAGCATATTCAACCTTTATTACCGATCGGGGCATTATCTGTCACTTTAATTCGTCGTGGTGTACACGTGTTCGAAGGGACGACCTTCTCACGGTCCAGGTAGATGGGAATAAAGGCTCGGCTGTTGCTGGGTTGAGAGAGTGTTATATTCAACCAGAGGAAGCAACACCAAAACCTGTCTGGAATCCCGATATTCCTCAGCCCATCCATTTCTACGATTCATGGATGAAGGTTCCCGACCGTCAAAATTATGAAAATGCTTTTAAGGCTCAATGGAAACTGTTTCTTCTGCATGTTGTTGATGATACACCTTTCCCCTGGAACCTATTGGAAGGAGCAAAAGGTGTACAATTGGCTCAACTTGCTTATCAAAGCTGGCAAGAACGGAGATGGCTAAAAGTGCCATCTCTTATTTGAGATTATTGAACTCGTTAAATAATCACATGGGCTGAACTTGTTCTATTAGTTCATGCTTCAATAGTGCGGTCGTGGGTAAGGTTATACCAGCCAATACCTAATTTTTGCAAGGCGTATCCTGTTTCCTTTAAGTAATCACCATAACACATCATCCAATGAAATCCGACCATATCTTGTGCCAAGCGATTACAATCACCTTCAATCTCGATATCGGTTTGAGAACGGCAAATATCTAAGAATGGATTGGCATTTACCTTGCCACGGAAACCTATCCACTTTTTGAATTCAAAGTCAGGGTCGATGACCGTAACTGTTTCACCTATCCGCATATCTACCTTCGGTGCTGCACCATAATCTGACTCATAATGGGTTAATATCCGTACAGGTTCAAGGTTTTTTCCATCCATTTTGCGAGGTGCTGTGCAATGGGCAATAGTAACAACACCATGATGCGGGTAGGTTGGGTCTTGCAGAAATACAGGTTTGGAACTCAAATAATAAAGTAGGATGCCAGATGGAATCACTGCAAAATCTGATTCGCAGAAAGCCATAGCACCACGGTCATTAATCAGACTTAGCGTCATACAGGCTGTAGTCTGGGATTTGGGTATAATAGTAGTCATACATTCGTTAACTGTAATAGCAGGGGCATCTAATTCCGTCATGATTTGCTCAAATACTTCTGTGAGAATAAAGGCATTTTCAAGAAATGGAATATCCGTTTCCATTTTTGTATCTGGCAGATTTAAATACTGTTTTGTCCATTTCTTTGCCTGTTCGCATAATTTGCTATCTTTTACAGCGGACTGGATACGTTTGTCTAATTCAGTGTATGGGTAGTCAATTAATTCCATTTTAAACTTCTCTTTTGTGAGGTCTGGTGATTTTCTTCCACCTTCACCCCAGCCAGAGGGACCTCCAATACAAACAACTTTACAACCTACAGAATTTTTTAAGCCATAGAATGCTCTCAACCGCCAGAGCATATCACCATATTCATCCACCACAACATCTTGAGGTGACAGTCTTGGCTCTCCTAAAGTATCTACTGTTTTTCGTAAAAACCGCGGATGAACAATTTCATACCACAAATATGCAGGACCTGAGCGATGCCGAACAAATACAATATGATGTTTCCCCTCGCTAAATAAGGGGTCTATCTCGCCGATAGCACCATATATAATAGCCACATCAGCCTTAGCTTCTCGTGCTTGTTTCATTTCTTGAGGGGTGGAGACTGCAAGAAGTGGTAAAATCTCCAATGGAAATTCCGCCTTTTGTTTCATCTCTGCTAATTCTTTCTCAATTCGGGCACATTCGTTCTGCACATCTTCCTGTGTGTGGAAACCACCCCATGGCCTCCAACTCGTCTGGTCACGTTTCTTATATAAATGATAAGTGAAGATTGGCTGAACAACTAATGGTTTCTTTTTTGCTGAAGGAATAGGTCTGTTTAAGTAGTCCATTGCTGTGCCTGAACCAGAAGCACTATCTGTAGCTGCGAGAACTGCTTTTGCTCCGATGGCTGTGCCACCAACTGCGGCAAGGAACGTACGTCGTGCCATGTTGAGTTTGCTCAAGTCATGAATACACCCACAACATGAATGATGATGTTTATGCTCATGTGTCATATAGTGACCCTTTCATTAAAAATTAAATTTTGATTTTACATTATATTCTCTTATTGTATTGAAAATCAGCAATAAAATACCAACCTTTGAATTATTTGAATTAAACAAGGTTTAGAAAAAATGATATGATAAATTAAAAAAGGAAATAAAGAAATGATAAGTTACATGTTTCTAAAGCATCTATATTTGTTATCTGATATTCAATCGCGGGCAATTACACCTGAAAACCGCACTGGCGATAAAGGTAAAGGTGGTATGGCAATTGATGGGCATGGTGCTTATGCTGGGCGCGAATTAGGTCAGGGCTGGAAAATATCCCCTTTTATTAAAATTGCAAGTGGAACAACCGAAATACTCGCAGATATTGAAGGTCCAGGAATTATACAACATATTTGGTTAACCCCGACAGGGCACTGGAGACATCAAATTCTTCGTGTATATTGGGATAATGAAGAATTTCCGAGTATTGAAGTTCCGTTGGGGGATTTCTTCTGTATGGGCTGGTGTGAATATTCGCATTTAAATTCTCTGGTGATGTGTGTTAATCCAGGGAGTGCTTTTAACTGCTATTTACCAATGCCGTTTCATAAATATTGTCGGATAACATTAGAAAATGTCGGCTTTGATGAAGTCGTTTTGTATTATCAAATTGATTATGGTCTCGGCAAAATACCCGAGGAATCTGCATACCTTCATGCACAATGGCGGAGAGAAAATCCGCTACCATATAAACAGGTGTATACGATTTTGGATAATGTTAAAGGTAAGGGACAATATATTGGGACATATCTTGCCTGGCAGGTAAATCAATGTGGATGGTGGGGTGAAGGTGAGGTTAAGTTTTATATTGATGGTGACCACTGGCCTACCATTTGTGGAACAGGCACAGAAGACTACTTTTGTGGGTCATATAACTTTGACCGTGGCGGACAATATGTCTCCTTTTGCACCCCTTATTCAGGGTTACACCAGATTATCCAGCCAGATGGTGCGTATCATTCCCAGCAGAGATTCGGATTGTACCGCTGGCATATCCTTGACCCAATTTATTTTAACAATGATTTGAAGGTTACTATCCAGGCTCTTGGATGGCGTAGTGGTGGAAGATACTTACCTCGTCAGGATGACATATCTTCTGTCGCTTACTGGTATCAGACAGAGCCTCATCACCCTTATCCTGCTCTTCCAGACCGTGATTACCTGGAAATTATTTAGGCCTTACTTATAAATAATAATAACCATTATTTATTTGAATTAATTAGAGTTAGTGCTACATTAGATTTCTGCCTGTGGAACTTATGGAAATACTTGCGTGTAAAACACCTTTTTGCTTGCGAAGAGCATAGCACAGCTCTTGAATTCTATGGGCTTTTCCACGGACAAGAATGGTTTCTGCACACAGTTGATGGTCTAAATGGATATGTGTAGTTGTCAGGATAACATTTAGATATTTATGTTGGATATTAAGTATCTTATCGTTTAATTTTGGGATATGGTGATTATACACGAAAGTGATAGTTCCAATTGCCTCTTCATTTTCTTCCCATTGTTTTTCTACCAGTCGGTCCCGAATCAAGTCGCGAATGAATTCTGAACGATTTGCATAACCTTCCTGCTGGACAAGTTCCTGCAACCGTTCCCATAATGGTTTTTCAATGGAAAAACTTAAACGTACAACTCCCGACATTGTGTTATCCTTTCTTAAAATATATCTACTGCTTGGGCGTTATCTTTCTTAATCTAATATTACGAAATTCGATAGGAGCCCCTTCACTTTGTAGAGCAATATATCCTTCTGTTACAGTGCACTTGTGTGCCTCATTTTGGAGAGTACCATTTACAAATATGCGAATAGAGTCTCCTTCACACCATATATCATATTGATTCCATTTCCCTGGCTTCTTTTCACTGCTTTTGGCACGTTTAGGAACACGTCGGTCATCTGCATTTTTGTGCTCTTCGAAATCTGTTCCA
>JAIWNQ010000212.1 GCA_020216745.1 Candidatus Hydrogenedens sp. | reverse complement strand
CCAATAACCCAAAAATCACCAGCGTTTTCATGCATAAGCTGTGCCTCAATAGATTTAGGCCAAACTTCATCTTTATCTTGAACATGAAGTAAAACACCACTGTTCCCTGGTGTTCCTACCCATCGCCATTCTAACTGTAGTTGATAATTACTGAACTTTTTGTCTGTGCGTATGTATCCAGCAGGCTCGCCTGTGCAAAAGATGACCCCATCTTTAATCATCCATGTTTTTGCGGGGTCAGCATTGGGGTCTGGTAGAAATTGTACCCAACCTTGAAGACTTTTGCCATCAAATAAAGAAATCCAATCATCTTTGGTCTTGGTGTCATCACCGTTTGTTATGGATGGAGATAATGTTAGTACAAACAATGTCAGCATGCATAATCCAAATAGGTAACTATTCTTTTTCATATATCTCTCCTTTCTATTGTTGATTCTTCTACATCATATCATATCTTATGTTTCCTTAAAAACAGATAGCACACAAATAATTAAAAAGGCATCCTTTTTTGTTAATATATATTAATGACATAATTTTGTATATTTCATTCAGAAATAGAAGGAGATATATTATGAAAAAGACAACAATGTTAATGCTCATGTTTATTTTTCTTGGTGGTGTCTTTGCAAATGCAAACTCTGTAATTACAACGACACACTTAATTAGCGAATTAACTGATTTGTTTGAACTGGTAGAGTATCCAGAAACGGAGTATAAACTGATTCAATTTTCTTCATACGACCGACGTAGTGTACAACGACTCCATAAAGATTGGTTTAGCAATTCGGATGGGTTTGGTAGCGAGCCTATTCCTGGCTTTGTCTCCGTATTAAAAGAGGAAAGTAATGATGCAGATGGGGAATACCTTCTCGCACTTATTGACGGTCCAGGGGCAATTGTTCGTTTTTGGACTGCTGCTATTAAAGGGAGTATAAGACTTTATTTAGATGATATGGAAAAACCGTTATACGAAGGCTCAGCCGAAGAATTTTTTAGACATCCTTATTCACCTTTTATTAATAACACTAAAATAACGGAGGAATTATTAAATGGTAGCCTATACCAACGAGATTCCGCTTACTGTCCCATGCCATTTTCAAAAGGATGTAAAATTGTCTGGATTGGTAAACGGAAAGATATTCATTTTTATCATCTTATGGTTCGTAAGTATCCAGAAGGGACTGTAGTCCAGACATTTTCTCCGTCCGATTTAAAAATGAATGAGGATATGATAATTAAAGTAGCAACTACATTAAAAGACCCAACAAAACTACTGACAGGAGGGACATTGCAAAAAACAGATTTCCAGAAGGAGTTGTTGTCGAATCAGAATGAAGTTCTTTGGAATGATAAAAAAACTGGTGCTGTTGTAGGTTTGAAATTACGGGTAAAGGACATTACTTCCGTCCAAACATATCGGGAGTTATTACTTCGAATTTATGCTGATGGGATAAAAGAGCCCTTAGTGGATAGTCCACTTATAGATTATTTTGCGGTATCTCCAGGGATAAACCCCTATCAGTCACTACCCCTCGAGGTAACGGCTGATGGCTGGCTTATTTCACGTTTTCCGATGCCATTTCAAACGGGAATGACTATTACTTTGCAGAACGTTACAGATAAAAGTATTACAGTAGAAGGAGAGGTTATTACAATACCTTATGAATGGGATTCCCAACGCTCTATGTATTTCCTTGCACGATGGAGAGGTGAGGATAAATTATGGATTCAATCGAACTGTCCATATGACTTACCCTTCCTTTATGCGAAAGGTAAAGGCTTCCTTGTCGGAGCGGTAAGTCATGTATTTAACCCATCAAATGTTCCGACCTCAGGTGGAAATTGGTGGGGTGAAGGAGATGAAAAAATCTTTGTTGATAATGACCCTCTTCCTTCTATATTTGGGACAGGTTCCGAAGATTTCTATAATTATTCATGGTCAGCTACAGATATTTTCTATTATCCATACTGTGGTCAACCAAGAAATGATGGACCAGGTAACCGCGGATTTGTGTCCAATTATCGATGGCTTATATTAGACCGTGTACCCTTCAAAGAATATATAGCATTTTCACTTGAACTACTAATTCATACAGAGGTTCACAATTTGGGATATGCACGAATTGCGTATTATTATGCACGCCCTGAAACGACAGATGACCACAGTCCCATTCCACATAATGTATATAATCCATTGGATGCACAAGATAATTGGAGTTGGTTACCCGAACCTAAAGGAGCAGCACACAACGCTATTTACTATCAAGCTGAAGATTGCCTACTCTCAACAGATAATACAGAATTGATAAATTCCTATTTATGGGCAGGCAGAGGATTATGTGTTTGGAAACCTCGACAAATTAATGATACGTTAACCTTTAAACTACATGTGCCTGAAGAAAAAAATTATGATATCCGTCTTGTCTGTGCTTATACGCCCAAGTCAGGTTCTTTTACAGTCCAGTGGGATGACAAAATACTCTCTGACAAACAGACATCTTTGTATGATGGGCACCACACCGTATCTCGGGAGTTGAATTTCGGCAAACAACACATCTCCGCAGGTGACCATACACTAACCTTAACATTTGCAGGACCTGAAAACAAGGAGGTATCAATCGATTTCATCTGGCTACAACCTGTAAAATAAGGGATATATCTGATAATCACCTTTCTATTCCCTTTATTAAGCATAGTAAGGTTACTATTTGGAAAACGGGGGTAGACTATACGATAATAACATCAAAAAATTTTATACTTTCTGTTGTTTAGGAGTTATTTTCATGCAAGTACCTGATTATATCTATGGCAGTATTGCACCGACATTTACTATTTTTCGTGAGGACGGTTCTATTGACCTTGATGGTGAGAAACGTCTTCTTGAATACATGATTCAACAAGGTTCTATATCTGCCTTTTTTATTCGTTCGGGTATGGGGCAAATGTATACATTTTCCTTCGATGAAGTGAAACAACTTGCCGAGCTTGCTTGCTCTGTATTAAAGGGACATTCAGCGGTTTTAATCGGTTGTAGTGGTATTTGGGACCGAAATTATGATCGGCGTCCTCTTCAGGAACAGTACATCTCTGAAGCGATATTACTCAGCCGATACGCAGAGGACATTGGAGCCGACGGTATTGTGCATACTATTCCTGAAGCTCTATTACCGAGGGGCAAGGAGACCATTTCGGATGTGATTTATATGTATTTTGAAACGGTATGTAATGCTGTTCAAATACCAGTACTGTTTTATCAACCTCCAGGGACAAGACCTGAATATTGTCTAACACCAGAGATATTAAAAAAATTGGCGTGTTTAGATACGCTTGTCGGAGGGAAAGTATCAAGTTCCGATGGTGCTTATCTTTTTAATTTAGCTCGTGCTGTTCGTAATGAAGAATTTTCACTGATTGTAGGGAATGAGACGGTATTTTATGCAGGGTTATTACTTGGCTGTCGGGCTTGTATTGGTCAGGGGACAAGTCTTAACCCACAGATTATCCGTGCCATGGTCGAATATTACGATGATGGGGATATGGAAGCCTGCTTGCAGGCGCAGGAAGATGTGAATTTACTTGTGAGAACATGTCCTAATGCTACAGAATTTTTCAAGAGGTATATTACCGAAAAAGGATTCCCTGTAAGTGAGTATTCCCGTGTACTTGAAAACAATCCATACTTCGAACAACGGCAACCTCTTTCAAAACAAGAATACGAAGCATTCAAGAAGATATACGAAGAAGTTCTATCTCGTTATAAATAAAGGAGAAAGGTTTAAAAATGTTAACGGATAATATTTTAAATCTGATTGGAAATACACCATTAATTCAATTGCGAGGCGAACGTGTGTTTGCCAAAGCGGAATTCTTAAACCCCGGCGGTAGTATTAAGGACCGTGTTGCATTGGCTATGTTGGAGGGAGCTGAACGTGATGGTCGATTAAAACCGGGGTGTACCATTGTTGAGCCTACCTCTGGCAATACAGGGATAGGCATTACCTTAGTTGGTCGACTCAAAGGCTATCGCGTATGCATCGTTATGCCTGAGAATATGAGTGCCGAACGGAAAAAGTTAATAAAGGCTTTAGGGGGCGAATTAATTTTAACCCCTGCCGAGGAGGGGATTATTGGTGCAGTAAACAAAGTTAGAGAAATACAAGCCAATGACCCTAATGTCTTTGTGCCCCAGCAATTTGAGAATCCCGATAATCCACGTGTACATTATGAAGAAACCGCTAAAGAATTATGGCGACAGATGAATGGAAACATAGATTGTTTTGTTGCTGGTGTGGGTAGCGGAGGCACTTTGCAAGGCGTCGGAAAGTTTCTTAAGGAGCATAAACCTGGTGTCCGTATCGTAGCAGTAGAACCAAAAAATGTGTCTGCCTTGTTAGGACATGAGCCGGGGCTACATCAGATACAAGGTATTGGTGATGGCTTCATCCCCCCTATTTTAGATGTATCGATGGTGGATGAGGTGGTAGAGGTTACAGATGAAGATGCTATTGAAACGACCCGAGCTTTAGGTAGAGATTATGGATTGCTTGTCGGGATTTCTTCCGGTGCTAATGTCTGGGCGGCCCGCATAATGGCACAGAAAATCCCTGGTAATATTGCTACAGTTCTTCCTGACCGTGCAGAACGTTACTTCAGCACCTCGCTTATGTAATAGTAAAACAAGTCCATAACCAATCTTTTAATAATAAAATTTTTTTGTAGAGGGTCTAACTCAATCTGCCAAATCATGCTTACTCTACTTTTGCGATAAACCAGAAGGAGTATGTAACTTCAATATTACGACTCCGTTCCGAGATGGGGGTTAGAGTTACATGACATAATTCGGAAAAGCCAGAGTGACGATAGGGCAATGTTAAACGTGGTCCAGACTGCAATGGAGAACGAACCTCATCTCCAAAGTAAATTTTTTGTCTCAGTTCTTGAAGTGTTTTTGGTAGAAGAATAATATTATCGGAATAAGGTTCGCCGTGGAACATCGGATTTTCCATTGCATTAACACCTACAAGCCAGGGTCCTATGAAAACAGCGACCTTTTGTTGATTGGACAACTGGTCAAGTAGGATTTCCCTTTGTTCGGCGTTTAATATTCTTATTTTAGGCTGGACTTTTAATAGTACTTTATCCCCTTCAACCCAGACGCGTTTTATTTGTATTACCCCTGGGTTAGAACTGGTCATCTCGGGTTTGTCGTTGATTACCACATCAATTGTTTCTGCCCATGTCGGATGTCGGACAATAAGTGTCCATTCATTCTCAGGGGCGGTGAGCCAATTGATTTGATAGTCAAAACTTCCATTTTGCCCACCTATACGGTGCGTCTTAATAGCAAGATTGTCTGTATAGTATTCTCCACTAAGCAAAAAATTTATTTGCACCTTTCCAGATTCAGGACAGCTAATCACGGATTGTTTTAAATCATGCATTGCCCGCAGTCCATGCATAGTACAACACCACCATGCACGACCGGGTCCTGGTGCAGATATGTAACCCCAACCATCAAAGGTATGATGTCCAAAATCGCCTGTCTCAAATTGGTTAGGAAGCAGGCTATTAAAAAGACAACGTTCTGCATATTCCAGATATGTTTCTTTGCCTGTTGCCTTGAATAGTTGTAAGCACCAGCGTAAAAAATCTGCCTCAGAACAACCTTCATCCCGCGGATAGGTCTTATCAAAATACTCCGCAACACCACCATTGGTTTGTATCCATCCTTCCTCAACCAACTGAGCAAAACGTTTTTCATTTCTCGCAAGAATATCTGTATCATGGGTCTTCTCCCAGATAAGCATATCCCCACGCAAAGTAGTGATATAGCCGTGGGAATGCTGTTTTTGAGGTGGTTGAAGTAATGGTTCCATTTTCTTTGCAGTCTCTCGATACTTCATATCACCGGAAGCACGGGCTAATAGTTCTAAGCCTTCACTCCATTGTGTAAAACAAATAAAGCCATTTGCACCTTGATTCACCAATCGCTGAATAACTTCCGGTTGAGAGCATTCATCAAATATTTTAATAAAGAAATCGCCCATTTTTTTGCATGCATCTAATATTGCTGGCTCGTTCTTTGTTTGGTAATAACTAATTAACCCGACAAGGAGACGTCCATTTCCCCAAAGTAACGCCATGTGCTCCCTACCAACTTTATCCTTAGTAAATATGAGTTCAGGATAGCCAAACCGTCCATCCTCTCTCTGGTATTTAATTATGCCATGAGCAATGCGATCTGCCCATATTTTGTAATATTCTCCTCGTGGTTCTACAGAAATAGCCTCTAAAAATCTGCCGGATATGTCCCCACTAAACTCCTGAAAGCGACGTGGGCAGTTAGGGTCAAGTCGGACATCTTGCAGAATAAATGAGTCTGTGAACGCAGGGTCGTGAACAAAATCGAAACGGTCTTGAACCCATAGAATACGTTTTTCTAATTCTCCCTTAGGGAAAAAGGAAGTGTTATCTGCAAGGGCAAAGGAATTAAATAAGAACAGAAAACCAACTAATAATACAATACGTTCTAACATAATATTTCTCCTTTAATCAGTGTTATCTACAAGTTATGTTTTATTATTTTTACATATTTGTTTCCTTGTTTTCACAAAAGACAGTACATCAAGATTGTAAAATAACAATCGACAAACAGAATTTATTATTTATACCTTTTTATTTGGGCATAAATGAATAGAAACATATAAATTCGTTATGATGAATAGCAATTAATTATAATTTTAAAGAGCTGTGATAAATTAAAAAAGAGTAACTATCACATAGGATAGAATTGATGAAAAACAGTAAGACTGCCGTTTTGCGATTGCATTGTCCGGACGTTCCGGGTATCGTTTATAATGTGGCACGATTTATTTTTGAGCGAGGCGGAAATATTATCCATGCCCAGCAACATAAAGAAGAAATAGACAATCGATTTTTTATGCGTGTGCACTTTGATTGCTCCAAGATGACAGTAACAAAATCACAATTCCAAAAGGAGCTTCAGGAGTTAATCGACCAATATCAGATGGATATTTCTATTTCATTTGGAGATGAACGAAAGAAGATGGCCATCATGGTTTCGAAATATGACCATTGCCTATATGATTTATTTCTGAAACACAAATATGGGGAGATTAATGCAGATATCGCATTAGTCGTCAGTAATCATCCAGATCTTGAATCTGTTGCAGAAAATTTTTCAGTACCATTTTTTTATATTCCTGTGCATCCGAACACGAAAATGCAAGCGGAACAGAAAACATTAGACTTATTTGCACATCATTATATTGACTTTATTGTTCTTGCGCGTTATATGCAGATATTAAGTTCTGATTTTGTTAATGTTTACCGTAACCGCATCATCAATGTTCATCACAGTTTCTTACCAGCATTTGCTGGTGCAAAGCCGTATCATCAGGCTTATGAACGAGGTGTGAAACTCATAGGTGCGACAAGTCATTATGTTACCGAGGAACTGGATGAAGGACCTATCATTTATCAAGAGTGCGTGCATGTAAATCATACACATAGTGTTGATGACCTCATTGTTATGGGGAGAGATATTGAGAAAAAGGTATTATCTGAGGCAGTTAAAGCACATGCAGAAGACCGTATTATGGTATATCGACGAAGAACAATCGTTTTTGAATAGAGATTAATTGTTTTTTACTTTTTGTCCTTTTTCTCCATTCCAAACACCACCCGGACCTAAGTTGTACCGGTAGATTTCACGACCTTCTATCCCAGTAGGAATATCTGCATCTGCTTCTTCTGCTTCAGCCCGTGTGGGCTTCGAAGCACTGCGGTATGTGGAATAAGAGTATCCAATTGTTGCAGTGTATGATTGACCACTTTCACCCGAATGGCTTACAGGTTTTGCATCAATCGGATAATACTGTTGATATACCTTCACTTCTTTGTAATACTCACCTCGGACCCCTTTTTGTTCAAATTTTATTGTACCATGTCGGTTTTCTGTATTAAGCCGTTGCAACTCCGTAGCGCCAACCTCACCTAATCTCTGAAATACTTTATCTGATTCACTTACATAACCTTCTGGTTTCTCCTTTAGTCCAAAATCAGTAAGCACCTTATTTACAACCCCACCTTCAGGTCCCGATTGGCACGAGGTCATTATCACGAGTAAAGCGATACAAATATAGATATAATATTTCATTGTTTTTCCCTTTCAATACCTAAATACTTATTTAGTGTAAAGAAGTATACCATTTTTTATGATGTTTTTAAAAGAAGTAAGACATTTTTTAAGCATAAACAGACTTATGTATTTGCATTAACATAATTATTTAGTATATCAGTGTTTCTAAATAAGCAAGATGAAAATCAAGAATATTCCAGTAATGCAAGAGGTATAACATTCCATAACATGCTAATAATATCATTAAGTCAAAGAATGTTTGTATCTGGACTGTTTCTAATGAACAAATAAATCGCACAGTTCCAATAAGAGTTAGGATTAAGAGGGGAAAGGTTAGGAGTAGCAAAATAAAAAGTCCAAAAGGTGTTCCATAACCCAATGTTTGTAGTCTTAAAAACATGAATAAATAAATTGAAAATGAAAATAAATATAGGAGGAAAATAGCCCCAATAAATGAAATGTATTTTCTATGTTGTTTTACAGACTTTTTGCTGGCTTTTTTAGCAAATAGACATGGGCAGAGAAAATAGTTTAAAACAGATTGTAATAAGTTGAAAATAAAAACAGTTATACATGAAGAGAATAGGAGATACTGAAATAATTTCGTTTCATAAAAATGGAGGGGTTCGTATACATCATTGCCTATAACTAATTGAAATGACCCTAAGGTACTGCCTGGAATAAATGTTATTCGAGGTGAACTTGAAATGGCTCCATATTTCGTTTCCCTTCCCCACAGCATATCGCCTAACTCTATTACTTTCCACTCGGAGGAATTAAATGCTAAATATTTCAATGTTAAACTTTGTTCCTGGCTATTCCCTCTCACATATATTTCAGGAACTAAACCAGGCAGAAATGTGGCTAACTTAAAGTAATCACTTCGGCAATACCTGTTATGACGATAAAAACCTGTTATGTGTTCGTAAAATGAAGGGATAACATAAATCGGATGTTTGCGAAGTTCTGGTGTATTTTTTATCGGCAATGTAAATGCCTCTATTACTGGAAATATAACATCATAGATGAAGGCATGATCGCCCTTATTTATAGATATGAATAATCCAAATTTTTCTTCTGGGATAATAACGGTATGACTGCTAAATCCCCATGTTAATCCTGAATGTTGTAATACTCGTTTTCCATTTATATACCGTTCTTCCCAGCAATAGGCATAACCAGGAAGTAAGGGATGAAGTTTAAATTGTGTGGTTTGCATATATTTGAGGGTGTTGGGGCTTAGGATAGAAATATTGTTATATCGCCCATCATTGAGCATAGCAATTAGAAAATGTGAAAAATTTTCTGCTGTGGTACATAAACTTGAAGCGGGAGGTGTCTGAGCAAAGTCCATGTCTATTCTTTGTGTTTTGCCAAAATATTCAATATATGCGGTTGGGAGTTTTAGTGTTTCGGGATAGGTTCCATCAAAACGAGTATTATTCATTTCAAGAGGTTCGAATATATTTTTTTGGATATAATCGTTGAAATTTATCCCTGCGGTTTGTTCAACAAGATGCCCTAATAATGCGAAGGCATGATTAGAGTAACTAATAGCGGATGATGGCGGGAACACGATAGGAGGTAATCTTCTGGATAAATATTCTCCTAATGGTAATACTTTATTGCGAGTAGGTGCTCCCATTCCTAAAAATCGGTCATCAAATCCTGCAGTATGTGTTAGCAAATGGTGGACTGTAATAGGAGAACCGAAAGGATTATTAACGGAGAGTTGGGATAAATAAAGATTAATATCTTTATCTATGGCAACTTTATTGTGCTCATATAACTGAAATATTGCCGTGGCAGTGAATAATTTTGAAATGGAAGCAACATACA
>JAIWNQ010000211.1 GCA_020216745.1 Candidatus Hydrogenedens sp. | reverse complement strand
TAGGTGTGTTCTCTGCTGACATAGGTTCCGTTACATCAAATCCCAACGTACCGTATGCTTTCAGGATTACAGAGTTACCTATCACAATAGCCATGACTGTCCCTGATACATTATGTTGTTTCAATAGTTTTAGGATGTGGTTATCGAGATATTCTGATACTTTATTTTGAGAAATTAAGTCACTGCTGAACCCTGAGGTTTGCAGAAGAACCAGAAATAGATATAATATTATCCGTTTGTATACCTTCATGTTATGTATGTATTTCCTTCTTAATGAATATGATAGTTCGTTGATATATATTGTAAACTTTTGGTAGTAATGAATGGAAGGTGTAAAGCTAATGGAATATAAGATGATATTTCTCGTAGGACCGCCACGGTCTGGTACGACAATGTTGGAACGGATGTTATCATCCCACTCGTTGATACAAGGAGGACCTGAACCGCATTTATTAACCCCTTTGGCACATTTAGGTGTGTGGGCAAAGGTCGACAAAGCTCCGTATGACCATATACTCTCTGCAGAGGCACAGAAATTATTTGTTCAACAATTGCCGAATAAAGAGAACGATTATTGGTCAGCATGTCGAGCTTATTGTGATGTGCTTTATGGACAATACTTAAAAGCCAAAGGTGAAAAAAAGATATGTCTGGATAAAACTCCTGCTTATTCGTTAGTCTTGCCGTTTATTACAAAAGTATATCCAGATGCAAAATATATTATTCTGACTCGACATCCGTTAGCCACATTTTCCTCATTTGCGAATTCGTTCTTTGATGGTGATTACAAGGTTGCCCAAGCCCATAATCCAATTTTGAACCGATATATTCCTGCCATTGCTGATTTTCTTCGGAAAAAAGAAGTGGATTTTATTCATGTCCGTTATGAAGAATTAGTAAAGAAACCCGAAGAATGGTTTGATAAGATATGTGCCTTTCTTGAAATTCCATTCGAGCCTGATGCTATTGAATATGGCAAATCTGACGATGAAACACGTGACAAGGGCTTAGGTGACCCATTAGGCGTAAAACAACATACCCGACCAACAACAGGTTCTATTAAAAAGTGGGTTGAGGAACTGATGTTAGATTCGGAAAAGTTGAAAATGATGCAAGATATTATTAATCAAATTTCGGACGAAGACCTTGCCATTTTTGGCTATCCTAAGGAAGTAATATGGAAACCATTGGAAGAAGCCAGTGGTAAAAAGGTAAAGCCAAAAAAGCAAAAGTTAAACCGTTATTTGTTGGAGAGGAAAGCAATTATATTTCTTCGGGAGCGAGCACGACGGTATGCTTGCTTCCGTAGGCTTTTAGAAAAAATTCGCCTTGCATGTGATGTGCTTTTACGAGAATGAGGATAGGCAAATATAAATCGAGTGACCTTTAGGGAGAGGGGATTATCCCTTTTTCATAAAGATAATTGAGTAGAATACGAACCGCTTCTTCAACAGAATATTTTCCTGTATCTATAACCAGTTCTGGATTTTCGGGTTCTTCGTAAGGGGCAGATATTCCAGTAAATTCTGGGATTTCTCCAGCTTTAGCTTTTTTATAAAGACCCTTAGGGTCTCGCTGTTCGCAAAGGTCAATATCACACTTTACATAGACTTCGATGAAATTCTTCGTGTTTAGTTTCCTTGCTTTTTCACGGTCGCTACGGTACGGGGAAATAAAGGCTGTGAGAACAATGACCCCAGCATCTGCAAATAAACGAGCCACTTCACCGATTCTACGTATATTTTCTTCGCGGTCTTTGGGTGAGAATCCCAAATCTTTATTTAATCCATGCCGTATATTATCTCCATCCAGTACATACGTTTTATATCCTTTTTCAAACAAGGCATTTTCTAATGCATGAGCAAGGGTAGATTTTCCTGATGCTGATAATCCAGTAAACCATACAACCGCTCCTTGGTGACCATTAGCACGTTCACGGTCTTCTCGTTTAATGTCCCCTTGATGCCAGGTAATATTTGTTGCTTTAACCACTTCTTCCATTCGAACATCCTTGATTGATTAATTCTGTTTTAGTGTAATTTTATTTGCTTATTAGAAAATATTTCTTTATTAATTCAAGGTTTATATTAGGATATAGGGGATATTTTTGTAGCAATTCGATAACTCGTGCCTTTTGTCTTCGTTGGACTTGTGGGTCAATAATAAAGTTCTTCTTGGAAGGTTTGCCTGCATTAGCCCCTTCTGATAATATTTCAGGTTTTGTTGCGTCTAACACTTCTTTTATGATGGAAGCAATCTCTTTCATTTCTGGACCACCCATCCCTAAAGTTGTAACCGCAGGTGTTCCTAATCGGAGTCCACTGGTAATTAATGGACCATTGGGATCAAAAGGCAAAGAATTAAAGTTAAGTGTAATTCCACAGGCTCTTAACGCTCCTGCCGCTTGCCTACCTGTTAAACCATGGCTTTCCTGTACATTTAATAACATAAGATGATTATCCGTTCCGCCAGTGGCAACGACGAGACCTTCACTCTTCAAAGCCTCGGCGAGTATTTGTGCGTTTCGGACAATTTGTCGAGCATAATCACAAAATTCGGGACGATTCGCTTCTGTGAATGCAATGGCTTTAGCACTAAGTACATGTGGTAAAGGACCGCCTAATACCATCGGACAGCCTTTGTCTACAAATTCAGCAAATTCCTTTTTACAAAGGACAATGCCTCCTCTCGGTCCACGTAATGTTTTGTGGGTAGTCGATGTTACAATGTGAGCATGTGCCACAGGGTCGTAATCCCCTTGAAATACTTTACCTGCAACCAACCCTGCAAAATGTGCCATGTCCACCATTAATACCGCACCAACCTTGTCCGCAATGTCACGCATACATGCAAAATTGATTTTTCGAGGGTATGCACTATATCCAGCCAGAAGAATCAAAGGCTTTATTTCTTTCACAATCGCTTCAATTTCTGCATAATCTAACAGTCCAGTTTCACGGTTTACAGTATATGAGTAAGCTTCGAACATTTTTCCAGAGATGTTCCGCCGATAGCCATGTGTAAGATGTCCACCGGAGTAATAATCCATACCTAATAACCGTTGATTCCCCAATTTTTCTCGAATTCCATTCCATTGCTCATTAGAAATTTTTGATGGGTCTTTTACGTTTATTGCTTCCATCGAAGGTGCTTCGATGCGTGCAGTTAGTATTGCCCAATATGCGACAAGATTAGCATCAGCACCACTATGAGGTTGGACGTAGGCATGTTCCGCATTGAAAAGTTTCTTCGCTTGTTCGCACGCAATAGATTCTATGACATCAACATTATTACAACCTTCATAAAACCGTTGATAAGGTATTCCTTCAGCATATTTGTCGTTAAGCAAGTTTGCCATCGCAAACTGGGTAGATAAAGAGGAGTAATTTTCACTGGCAATTAATTTTAGATAACTTCGCTGGTCAATAAGTTCCTGGACAATTCCGGAAGCCACTTCCGGAGAGACCCGTGCTACTTCTGCCAGTGTGCAAAGATACCCTAAAAATCCTGAATCTAATTTGTCGGGTGGTGTTGAGCCTAAATATTCAATAATAGCAGGATGTATCATGAATAGTTCCTTTAATTAAAAATAGCGGATTATTTTAAGTTTCTTTCCTTTATTTTACCTTATTATTCAAAATTCATGATATAACTGTAAACTCCTTCATGGAGTTGTGATTCTACTTTCAATCCGCTTCGTTCAAATACAGCCTGCATCGGTTTATTTTCTCTTAACACTTCAGCGGTAAAGCCTGCAATACCGTTGCGACGTGCAATATTAATTAAGTGTCGGAAAAGGAATGAACCAATACCACGATTTTGCCATTCATCCTGAACTACAAAAGCAACTTCAGCACGGTTGGTTTTGGGATTTAAATAATAGCCACCCATCCCGACAATTTCTTCACCATCAGGGTCAGGAACTGTTGCAACAATAGATACTTCATTACGGTGGTCAATGTATACAAACTCTTGAACCTGTTTACGCGGTACCCATTTCATTCGACTCATAAACCGTTTATACAAAGATTCTTGAGATAGGGAATAGAATAATTCGCGGACACGTGGTTCATCTGTTGGATGAACAGCACGAATGGTGACAGAGGTGCCATCATCGCAAATATATGTGGTGCGAATATCCCGTGGACCAATGACAATCTTATTCTTAAAGTCAGCCAGTTCTGGTCGTATGTATTTTGCGTCAATTGCTTCCATAAGCAATTTTTCGCGGAATTTTGGATGCGCAATACTAATGAGAGCAAGAGCACGTTCCTGAACATTTTTCCCATGTAAATATGCAACGCCATATTCCGTGATAACATAATGTACATCTCCACGGGTGGTGACGACACCAGCACCTTCACTCAAATGGCAAACGATTCGGGATACTTCGCCATTGTGGGCAGTTGATGGTAACGCAATAATGGCTTTGCCACCGTTAGAACGTGCCGCACCACGGTTAAAGTCAACCTGACCACCTATCCCCGAATAAAATTTAGAGCCCATTGAATCCGCACAGACCTGACCAGTTAAATCCACTTCCAATGCCACATTAATTGCAACCATTTTATTTTGCTGGGAAATGACAAATGGGTCGTTAACATATTCCGTAGGATAAAATGCAAAGTCTGGGTTGTTATCCAGATATTTATATAATTTTTGCGTTCCCATAGCAAAACTGGCGACAATTTTTCCACGATCTAATGTTTTCCGTTTACCTGTTATGATACCTTTTTCAATGGACTCAATAATGGAGTCTGTGAGCATTTCGGTGTGGATACCTATATCCTTTTTATCATTTAAATATTCGAGTACCGCTTGTGGAATTCGTCCGATACCTAATTCTAATGTGGCTCCATCTTCGATAAGTCCCGCAATATATTGCCCGATTTCACGAGTTACATCATCCGGCTCGGCTAACGGGAATTCGATAAGTGGTTCATCAACAGGGACAAGGTAATCGATATCATGAACATGAATAAAACAATCCCCTATCGTTCTTGGCATTTGTGGATTGACTTGGGCAATGACCAGTCTTGAATTTTCTGCAGCACTTTTTACAATATCTACAGAAACTCCAAAACTGCACAATCCATCTGTATCCGGAGGTGATACCTGAATTAATGCCGCATCCAGAGGAAGTTGTCCTGTTTTAAATAATCGTGGAATATCCGAGAGGAAAATGGGTGTGTATCCACCTAAACCTTCCTGAATAATATGCCGAACGTTTTGGGCGATGAAAAAACTATTCACAGTAAAGTGATTAATTAAGTCTTTCTGTGCATATGGCGCATCGCCCAAGGTGAGTAAATGAACAATTTCGATGTCTGCCAAATCTGCATGGCGTGCGACTAACGCATCTACTAATTTCTGAGGTTGTGCACAACCTGTGCCAATAAAAACACGGAAGCCAGGTTGAATATGTAAAACCGCTTCCTCCGGCGTTACAACCATGTCGGAGTATTTCTCTTTCCAATGTGGGTCAAAGGATAAATTACCTTGTGTAATAGAATTAGTGCTCATGTTTTGTATTTGAACCTCCTAATATCATTCGTGCATCGGCTACTGTGGGAGGGGTTCCCACTTCACCTACTATAAACGGGTTAATATCAATTTCATGTATCTGTGGAAATTCAGTAGCCAATTGGCTCATTTTTTGTAAAGCTTGAGCAATGGCATGTATATCAACAGCAGATTGCCCACGAGTTCCTTTCAAAAGGCTATATGAACGGGTACCTACCAGCATTTGTAATGCTTCCTCTTCAGTAATAGGAGCAAGATAAAAACTTACATCTTTCATAACTTCGACAAAAATACCACCTAAACCGAACATAAGCATTGGACCAAATTGAGGGTCTCTATGCATTCCCAAAATCACTTCACGGCCTTGCTTTGCCATTTTCTCTACATATACACCCAATATTTTAGCATTCGGTATTTTTCGGGTTACACGCAGAATCATTAGGTCAAAAGCATCTCTTACCTGTGCAGGATTGGATAACCCTATTCTTACTCCACCAATATCAGATTTATGAATAACATCCGGAGAAACTATCTTCATTGCTACGGGATAACCTATACGGTCAGCAATAGTTACCGCTTCTTCATCGGTTCTGGCTAAAGCACCGGGAGGCACATTAAAATCATAGGCACGCAATATTTCTTTTGCGTCAACTTCGTTAATAAAGGTTTTTCCTTCACGAATCTGACGACGGATAATTCTTTCAATCCGACGCCGATTTACTGGGAAACGCATAACAATTCGAGGTGGTCTTCGACGCCATGCGGAATAATCGCACATCGCTTTAAGAGCATATACCGCACGTTCCGGCGAGGGATAATCCGGCAGGTTTGCAGAAACCAATTCATCTCGTGCTGGCATAACATCCGCACCACCCATAAACGATGCAAGGACAGGTTTATTACCACGTAAATTTCTAATAATGGCACGAGCCGTTTCAGCTGGCTGTGTCATAGCCTGCGGTGTCAAAATGACAATTACCGCATCGATAGTTTCATCATCTAAAGCAGCATTGAGAGCCATAGCATATCGTTCAGGGTCTGCATCTCCAAGCACATCAATTGGATTGGCAACACTTGCTGCTGGTGGTAATTTTTGTTTAAGGGCGGTAGAAATTGAACTTTCCAGAGGCTTTACTTGCAGTCCAGAGTTTTCAACCGCGTCTGCCGCCATGATACCCGGCCCACCAGCGTTGGTAATAACAGCGATACGGTTCCCTTTAGGTAGAGGCTGCATCGCCAAAGCAGAGGCATAGTCAAATAATGCCTCAAATGTTTCTGCACGTATGACTCCAGCCCTTCGAAATGCTGCACCATAAGCAATATCTTCACCAGCAAGACTACCCGTGTGAGAGGAAGCGGCACGACTACCTGCCTGTGTTGTCCCTACTTTCAAAATAACTACAGGTTTTATTGATGCAACTTGCTCGGCTATTTTTATAAATTCCTCACCACGTACAATGTTTTCAAGGTAGCACGCAATAACTTTTGTTTGTTCATCTTCACCTAACATTTGGAGCAAATCAATTTCGGAGATGTCTGCTTTATTGCCGATACTAATTAGTTTTGCTAAGCCAACACCTCTGCCAACAGACCAATCCAGAATGGCTGTACACAATGCACCCGATTGAGAAATTACGGAGATAGAACCAGGACGAGGCATTTGCTTCGCAAATGATGCATTCATTTTATTCTCGGTGTTAATAATCCCTAAACAATTCGGACCTAAAAGTCGCATCCGGTTTTGTTTGCAAAATTGGGCAATTTCTTTTTCTAACTGGGCTCCTTCAGGTCCAATTTCCTTAAAACCAGCTGTTATTACACATACCGATTTAGCACCTGCAACTTGCGACTCTTCAAGAGCGGATTTAACCGCTTTGCTCGGGACAACAATAATGCTTAAATCAATAGAGGTGCCAAGTTCTTTTAATGTTTTGTAACATTTTAGTCCTAATATCTCATCAGCACTGGGATTTACCGGTACAATTTTACCCTCATAACCGGAATCAATAAGGTTCTGAAGGATAGAATAACCTACCTTTCCCGGAGTTCGTGAGGCTCCTATCACAGCAATACTTTTAGGTCTTACAAGAGTATCGAGCATAAAAAATCCCTATTTGTAAAAGTTGTAATGATTCGACTACATATAAGAGATGGAATAAACATTCAAATAAATATAGAAAATTTGGAATTTATAATGTTATATCATTTTTTGGCTATCGATTTCCATTAGAAAAGAAAAAACTAAATAAAAATAAGTTGGAAAGTTAATTTTTTATATTCTGAATTGGACGCGGAAACAAACCACCTTCACCAACGTCAAAAATTCTGTAATATCCATCTTTTTCAGCGGGAACTACAAAAACTCGAGTTTTTCCCCATGGAAGTATAGACTCTTCTTTGGTGTTTTCACGATGGATATGCCCATAGAGAATAAAATCGATTGGGTCGTCAATGAAAAGAATCGTTTGTGCTCTCATGCCCATTGTAGGCTCATATCTATGGGTAATACCGAAAGTCCAACGACAGGATTTTAATTCACGACGATACCGATATAAAAATGTGTCCTGTTCACCCCAACTATCTGCAGTCCTATATTCACGCGTGTCGAAAATAATAAAACCATCTTTACCATAACGAAATGCGTATGTGGAGGTGCTAAATATTTTTTCATAATTATCCTCAGTGCGGTCGTGATTTCCTGCACAAACAAAAGTTGGTTTTTGGCACTGGTTCATAATATTTAAAAATATATTAAACTGTTCTAATGTTCCATCATGAGTTAAATCGCCAGTTAACAGAACGAAGTGGGCATCACTCTTATTTAGTTTCTCAATTACCTTCTGGAAAAGTAAGGCATGTTCATCATTAGGGTCATCGCTACGGATATGAATATCGCTAATATGAGCAAAGATGTAATAGTCTTTAAATGCCTTTTGAACCCAGATACAACGGGGGTTTATATCCTTCCTTTGGGTGTCGGTAATTATCTGTAGAGCAAAAGCCCCTTTTTTTATTCCTTTCTCCGCTACTGTAGCCAAGGCTTCCCATTTGTTAGTACCTATTTCTTTCCAATCAGCATTTAACGGTTGAATATTATTTTTACTGTCTATTAAATATAACGTGCCCTTCTCTTCAGAAATAACTTTAAATGTCTGTCCTGGTGCTGTAATGACAGGGCAACCTTCATTTGGAACTTTTAATATTCCGAGAGTGTTGTCCTCATTTCTGGCTAAAGAGATAATCGGTATTGTAAAAAGTAGAATCAGTAGTGAAATAAATGTTTTTTTCACAGGAAAAATCATTTTGGTTTTGGTCTCCAACATGGTGCCAGATTTGTTACGGAGTTTGTTAAAGGAATAAACTCGTCTTCCGCTATATGCTTCAGATAAATTTGTGGTGTTCCTGTTCTATTTGAGACAAAACAAATCCATTTATTATCAGGAGCCCACGTTGGACTCCAGCAGTCAAAGTCTGCACTAACTGCGATAGGAAAAACTCGAGCGGTCTCAGGATAAACTCGATAAATCCCCCTTCTCCCATTGCGAAATGATTCAAAAGCAACCCATTCCCCATTTGGAGACCATACAGGGTTCCAATCGCTCGCATGATGATTAGATATATTAGAAATTCCTCTCCTACCCAAATAGTATATCTCACGATTCCCTCCTTCATTTGTTTCAAAAACGAGACTTGAACCTTTGGGGGATACTTGTGGATTAAGTTCCTCGAATCGGTCAGATTCAAGCATGAGTTCCTTCGGCAATATAGTCACTTGCGTTTTGCTGACGAGGATTAATTCTGTAGAGAACCGTTTTGATTCCAGAGGGATAATAGCAACAGCAATAAGAACACCGAGGGAATAACCTTCTTCAAAAAATTTATGAATATCGAAACCTTCAGCATAAGTAACTTGTGAAACAGTGGCACTCATTGCATTTAAAATATCCAATTTGGGAAACCAGACAGGAGTCATAACAGACGGTATTTTCTCGCCACCCCAAAATTCTTCTTCGTCACGTTCAATATTGTAAATACACAATTTTTGGTCTACCAACCCTTTCTCACAAGCAACATAAGCGAGATATTTGTTATCTGCAGACCATGAAGGAGCGTCATTCCATGGATATGTATGTTTAATAACTTTTATTTCGTCGTTGGCATAATTGTAGATGGCAATACATAGCCCATCACTCGTTTTCAATGAAAAACTCAAATACGTGCCATCCGATGACCATACAGGTTGTCCATGACTTGTACCTAATGATATCTGTTTTATCTCTTTCGTTTGTAAGTTAAGAACATGAACTTTATAAGTTTCTGTATCCTGACCACTCAAAAATGCGATGTGCCCTGCGGGTAATTCTGCACCGATAGATACTGTCCCATATAGTAGAGAAAAGAAAAGCAGTAGTATAAGAAAAAATAACGGTAAAAAACTATTCCTCACTTTGTAAACTCGCTTCAATAAGAACTATTG
>JAIWNQ010000210.1 GCA_020216745.1 Candidatus Hydrogenedens sp. | reverse complement strand
ATTGTCTTACTTATTACTTGTTTCGCGTTGGTTTTTTATATTCCGAATAGATAACATTAAAAAGACAAGAGAGAAAAAGAATCCATCAGCGATGTAACTACTTCCCTTGGATGAATTGTTTCCACAAGAAATAATAAATTTCTTTTTAGGGGTTTCTTCTTTAGGTGCTTGTTGGGTCTCCTCATAATACTCAAAGGCTTGTGATAAGGTAGAGAATCCACCCACTGTTTGAACATAAATATCAACTAACCCTGGTAAGTGCTGTGGCGTAGTCACTTCAATTTCTGATTCATTGACAAGTTTAAAACTGGGAACAGGAACACCGCCAAATTTTACTTCTAATAATCCAGTAAATTTCTCTCCACGTATCCGAACTATCTCTCCACCCGTCGTTTTTCCTTTATTTGGGTAGACACTTGAAATCTGTGGTTGCCCTGCCACATAAATAATAGGGGACATGGCTTCTTCCCCCACAATCCCGCTGATGGTAATCGGTATGACCCTGAAATACCAGATATCCCCTCCTTTGGTTACATTAGGAGGCACTGTTCTGTAATTTGTAAGGGCTGGTACTGTTTCGTGGTTTCGGAACCAGTATAGGATGCTTGGACCCTCCATATACTGCGTCGGGTATTTCACCATCAATGGATGTACATAATCGTAACTTGCTACCAATGGTCTACCCGCTGAGACTACTCGCGAAGCAGTAGTATCTTCCGCAGGGGATTGAGATGAAATCCGTAAGTTTATTGCCTGAGGTGGGATTATTACTGGTTTAACTATAATCGGTATGTCTTGATATGTATAATCCATATCCTGTCGGGCAATAACTCTTACATAATACATTCCTTCAATTTCTTGGGAGGGCGTCCATGAAAATTTACCCTTACCTTTACCTACATTTGCAAAAGGTGGGACACCGTCAAGGAGCCATTCTGCCCATAATATTGGCACAGTTTCGCCATAATACTGTGAAACGACATCAAATGAAATTGTTTGGTTTGGAAATACCTTATATATAGGTGAAGGCTGAAAGTTTAGTTTTGTTGGTTGTGAAGGTAGAGCAGGAAAATCAGTATATCGATTTATGCTATATGGGATGTCGTCTGGGAATACCTGATATGGGTCAGGAGGAACACCTCTACCATCTGAAAGACCTACAACACAATAATTTGTATCCAATTGTAGATAGGTAATGCGGATATGACCGCTAAAGAAAAGTTCAACCTGTACAGAAGAGCCAGGATTTGCTCCAGACAATGGGTTAGGGATGCCTTCCATCACATTTTTAGGAATATTTTCGAATGTGATAACAAATCTATCTTCAAGCTGACGTGTCCAGATTTCCCCTGCTGTATCAGGTGCTAAATCGCTAAACAGGAATGAAATTCTGGGGATTGCAAAATGGCTTGCTAAACTTGGAAGGTTCTTTGTAGATTCCAATGGAATGGGTTCAAAAGCTATATACCCATTTGCTCCTAAATAGATTATTCCATATTTCTTCCCGAAAAATGGGAATGGAACATCAAGATTGAAGCTAACAAGTCCATCTGTGGAAAGGGGTATTGTATATGAACTCCCAGTAGCATCCTCTCGTTTCACTGGAAATGAGAAGACTTCTGGAGTAAACGTAGCATCGTAATTGGAATAACCACCAAAATATTTGTTCCCGTCCAACGGATTAACAGGGGCTCCTGTTGGAATAAAACATATTTGACTGTAGAAAATAGGTTCTGTTACGGGTTTTCGTGGGTCAAAATCTGGTAGAAATTCTTGGGTCAACGTAGATGGTGATACTTCTCCCGCAACAGCACTATCATACAATTCCATCGGTGGCAAATTTTCCATGTCAACAAATAGAGCATAGAAGTATTCAATACCAGCAGACACGTTTACATCCAGAAAACGGTCTCCTTTCCCTGAAAACAGCTGACTTCCATCAAGGGCACTGGTTGGATAGCTACCTGCTTTTTTCACCAATATAACTTGCCGATAATCTAATGTATTCGGAGGTGTCCATGTTAACATAATGGCAGGTGAGTCATCATCTAAAGTTATGGAGGTTGCACGAAAATCACGTGCACCCAATTCAAACGCTTCTGATGGCAAAATCTCTACCGCTTTCATAGCCCTACTTAGATTGTAACGGTCTTCTAAGGATAATCCTTGTGCTACTGCAGAAGCATTGAGAGCCAAAGCAAACATCGAATAGTCAGCAACAGGAGGCAAAAGTTCTAATGCCCCATAATATAACTTTGCTGTTCTAATAATGCCAAAGCCTTTTACCTGCTCCCCATTGAACGTATCCCCATCAGTAAGAAGGTATGTTAATTTATTACCTACCCCACTATTTGTGTGCACACCTCCATTATCTTCAATACTTGTTGTACTTTTAATAAATAATGGACTTGTATATCTATCGGGTTGGTTTGATGCTGTAGGGTCTTTCATATTTCTTACCGCAGTCCCAGATGAGTTCTCCCAGGGGACACCAGCGGGCAAATCTTCTCCTACAAGCCAACGAACATTGTCTGTATCGGTTCCCTTCTCGTTTGTTAAGTCAACATACTCACCCCATACGTCGCATAAACTTTCTGTTATTGCACCAGGTTCGCCAAAATATATCAATCCCGATTCTTTTTCAATAACTGGATGTGTATATTCATGGGCAACCACATCATCCACTGCAAAACCTGTTCCAAACCAGAAAAATTTCGTAGTAGGGTCCCAGAAAGCATTGAGAATTGGGATGCGGACCACCGCTCTTAATGCTGCACCTTTATCATCATAACTATCCCTTTTATGATTGACTGCAAAAAAGTTATATGCATCCCCTAAATAATCAAAGGTGTCGTCAACATCGGCAATACCCGTAGGATTATCACCTTCTTTCCTTGCAACAGTGTTAGGGATATTATATGAACCGTTTGCATCATAAATTTCGCGGTCAATGACTGAATCGCAAAGACGATAATTTAGACGAATCTCCCCTGTAAAAGCATCCACCAAAACACGGTATTGTTTATTAGTGTTTTCTTTGCCTAATGAAATAACGTAAACTACAGTAGGAGCACCAGGCATTTTTAACAAGGCTGGTTCATAAACTGTAGTATAAGGTGTATCAAGAACTTTTATATCTGCTGGTTTTAAACCTTTATTCGTGTTGATAATCTGTGTAATCGCTAATTGTTGTGCAGTTTCTGTATCGATTGGAAAATCTTCTGATAAATTTATAGTGTTAAGTAATGAAAGGTCTCTCGCTACCTCACAAGATAATGCTAAAATTTTTCCATCTTTCGTGGTGCGTATTGCTACCCCTGAACCAAATACAGGCAAGGAGCCATAAGTCTGTTCAAATCGGAGTATAAAAAAATCTCCATTTTCTCTTTCCGTTGTTGCTTCAAATCCGATTTTACTATCTGCATTTGTAAATGCATTGGCATTCGCATTTAGGTAATCTTTTAGAGATTTTACAATATCAAGAGATTTTTGCCCCGTTCCAGGCATTGCAAAGTATCCACCTTCAGGTGCAGATAGGAATCGAACATACCCCGCACTATTCTTATAAACAACAGGTAAACTTGGTGCCCCCTGACTTCTATAGGAACTTAATAATTGAGCTATTGCTTGGGGGTCAGCTTCATTTTGCCCCTGAGTAAATGCGGAAAAAGAAAGAATAACAAAAATAATAGTTAACAAACATAACTTTAACAGCTGAGACATAATATATTTCTCCAGAAATTAAACTTAATTATTATTTATTTTTTTAATCATCAATATAAATTTCTGTTTTTAACTCCTTACTACTTACTACTTTATTTTTACAATTATCGGAATAAAATGTCAAGAAAAATATTGACAACATTTCAAATTTTTATTATATCAAATTATTAGTAAAAAATTTCTCGTTTCTATTTATTTATAAAGGTATAATTAATATATGAAGTATGTTATCATGATTAATAGACACAAATAAATTTGAATTTCAATGATTTATATATTCTATCAAATATTCTTCAAAAACAATAAGGAAGGAAATATAAAATGAGGGCTTCTTTATTTGTCGTTGACGATGATCCGTCCATTTGTGTCTTGATGGAAAGAGTATTGACTAAAAGGGGTTATGATGTCCAAACATGTAGGTCAGGCGAAGAGGCAATAAAGATTTTATCCGAGCACGAGTTTGACATTGTTTTAATTGACCTCTATTTGCAGGGGGACATGTCTGGCTTTGGGTTAATGTCGTGGCTTAACGAAAATAAACCCCATATTATAAAAATTGTTTTATCTGGTACAACAAGAATTCAAGATGTTGTGGAAGCAGTCCATCGTGGTGCTTACGATTTCATATTAAAACCTATTGATTCGTGGGATGTATGCATACATCAAATTGACCGTGCCATAGAGCACAAACGGATAAAAGAATATAACGAACAATTGCTTTTAGAGATTCAGCAGAAAAATACAGAATTGGAAAATCGCCTCGCTGAATTAGAACTTGCATATCAATTAGTTCAGGCTCAAACAGAAATGTTCCAGCAAGATTTGCGACGGGCGGAAAGGATACAACGGGCATTACTGCCGAAAATAATTCCAAGACATCAAGAATTATCAGCCTCCGTTTATTACCAACCATTAAATCGAATTGGAGGAGATTTGTTTGATATTTTTCAATTAGATGAAAATCGTATCGGTGTTTATATCGCAGATACTTCAGGTCATGGCATCGGCTCTGCATTAGTAACTACCTTCTTAAAATATGCATTTCAGCCAAAGTGCGATTTAGAGCGTGGTGGATATGAAATTATTACACCGAAGGAATTGTTAAAAAGCCTGAATGAAAAATTAGTATTTGGTCCTTTTGGTTATGAAATGTTTATGTCATTGTGCTATGCCATTATTGACTTCCAGAAAAAGAGCATAGAAGTTTGTAATGCAGGGCATCCTTCAATATTATGGCGACACCAATCTGACAATAGTATAGAAATAATACGTGTGCCAGCCCCTGCTCTCGGCATTGTATCAAAAGCGAATTTTACATCAATGACCTTCTCGTGGGATTGGGGAGATACATTCCTGTTCTATACCGATGGGATTGTTAATCTTGAAGATCCTTCTGGAGAAAAGTTTGACCAACAAAAACTAACCCAGCTCCTTCAGAAGGATTCGGGAAATCCACAGGAGATGGTCCGCCTCCTTGAAGAACAAACAAATAGATGGACTCAACATAAACTACAAAAAGATGATATGACTTTGATTTGGCTTACCCTAAAAGGCCAAGACAAAGAAACCATTGTTTATTACCCCGCACAGGAACCTATTTTGTCAAGTAGTAATGTCTCAACACATGGTATCCTTCACGCCATAAAAGGGGATACATGTTATTTGAAAATAATAGGTATTGGAACATGGAGAGAAGCATATGGGTTAAATGACTTTCTACAAAAACTTAAAGAGGAAAGAAAAGATATAAAACGATGGGTATTCGATTTTAAAGAATGTACTCAATTAGAAAGCACCTTTTTTGGTGTTCTTCATCAATTATGTTATTTCTCAGAACAAGGAGAGTTGCCTCAAATATCCCTACAAAACATCAGTCAGTCTTTACTTAAAGAATTTAGCGAATTAGGTCTTGCAGATACACTTATCTATTTCTCATTTGAGCCCGAACCATTACCATCAGAACTCTCACCAATAACTATTCCGACACCACAGGGAAGGATGGTCGACTTTATCTTAAATGCTCATGAGGTTCTTGTTACCGCTGACCCTAACAATGCACCACGTTTCGCCCAACTAATTTCTTTGCTAAAAGAAGAGCAGAAAAAATAAATGTGCCATTACAATTTTAAAATCTGTTGGAATGCTGTTGGAATTTCATCAATTCGATAGATAGGCGGAGAACAGGAATGCTGAAAGCAAAACATAGCAATAGCATCTTGTGGTTCAGAAATAGAGCTCTCACATTTCTTAAAAATAAAAAATGGGTAATGAATACTATAAATTGAACTTAATAAAGGTTGAGGATAAAGATGCATTCCCTTCCCAAAGATAGTGCACTCCACAGCTGGATGTTCTAAGTAAAGGAGAGTATGTAGCCATGATGGAAACGCATTCGGAGCCTTTTGTATCCAATTTATATATGCTGAGCATAATTGCCCTGCCAGATCTAAATACTCAGAACTAACCAACCTACCAATTCTTGCTAATACAAATCCTGCGGATGCGTTTCCTGATGGTTCCTGCTGGTCAAATATTGGTTTTGTTTGAATAGGAAAATCCCCCCGTTGTTTTGATGATACATGATAATATCCAATCTCATCCTCTTTAGAAAAATCATCTATCCATCGTTCTACTAACACCATTGCCTTATTTAACCAATACTTATCTAATGTAAGTTCATACAGGTCTAATAGTGCGGAGGTAAAGAGCGTATAGTCTTCAAGCAGTCCTTCAATATCCGAGTTATGCAGAATATGCGGAAGAAAACCGTAGCTGTCAAATTCTGCTAAGTATAATTTTGCAGTCTCTACTGCTAATTTCTGGTACAGTTCATTATAGGAATTAAGAATACATGCGGACTTTGCAAACACACTAATCGCAAGTGCATTCCATGAGCTTACACATTTGTTGTCTACAAGCGGTTTTACCCTCTTTTCTCGATGTAAATACAGATGATGTAACAGAGGCTGATACCTCATATACCTCTCAATACAGTATTCATAACCTTTATGGAACATCCCTGCATACTTTGGGTCAAGTATATTGCCACGGGAAATATGCTGAGGTTCTGTAAAATAAGGTTCTTTCCAATTCCCTTCTTTTTCAACCCCAAAAAAATTACAAAAACTGTTCGTATCTGCTCCTAATAAATTCTGTATCTCCTCATAGGACCAAACATAATATTTACCTTCAATATGTTCACTATCTGCATCTTGTGAAGAATAAAAACCATCATTAGACGAATGTAATTCTCTTATAAGATACGTTAGTGTTTTTTGAGCGATGTATCGAAAAAAGTCAAAACGAGAAAATGCATAAGCATCAATGTATAGGTTTGCCAATTGTGCATTATCATAAAGCATTTTTTCAAAATGTGGAATATGCCATATTCGGTCTGTACAATATCTATGGAAGCCACCTCCGATGTGGTCAAAAATCCCCGATAATGCCAAAGTAATAAGCGTTTTGTATACAATCTCCCATGCTTCATGAGACCGATAAGCCTTTGAATAGTTAAGCAAAAATTGTAAGATAAGTGTGGGCGGAAATTTAGGTTCCATTCCCCAACCAGAATTCTCTTTGTCAAAACTTTTAACTAATGAGGTATAAGCATTTTCTAAAATAGGTTTGTACTTCACATCCGAGTCAACAGGTGGAGAGGAGGCTAATTGTGCTTGAATAGTCTCGATAAATTTAGAACTTGCTATTTCTATCTGTTCTTTTTGTTCATTCCATATTTTAATAATGTATCTTAAAATAGTGGTAAACCCAGGATGAGAACCGATAGAGAATGGGGGAAAATAAGTTCCCCCAAAGAACGGCTTTAAATCAGGAGTTAAAAATACAGATAAGGGCCAACCACCATTCCCAGTTGTTTGGACAACAAAATGCATATACATCTCATCAATATGTGGATACTCTTCACGGTCTACTTTTATAGATACAAAAGCCTGGTTTAACAACGTTGCAATTTCTTCGTTTCGAAAACATTCATTTTGCATGACATGACACCAATGACATGCAGAATAACCAATAGACAGAAAAATTGGTTTGTGCTCATCTTTTGCCTTTTTTAGGGCTTCCCTTGACCAAGGATACCAATCAACAAGGTCATCCGCATGAGATTGGAGATATAAACTTTTTGAATGTTTTAGACGATTGACACCCATATATTTTTATCCAAAGTCAAAAATAGGGAAGGGCGGTGTAACATAGAGGAAAAGGGGACCAGGGTATGGGGAGGGTTGTTACACCGCCCACGGGAAAGGGCTATTATGAAATGATAGTAAGTGGTCTCTATATTGGTCTCATCCATTATTCAATTGTCTTTAATTAAACATTTTTAACAGGTGAATTTATTTCCGAACTTCCTGCTGTGTTTAACATCCCTTTAAGTTCGTCCATAAATTCATTAATATCACGGAATTGCCTGTATACAGAAGCAAAACGAACATAAGCAACTTCATCTAATTTCTTTAACCGCTGAATAACTGCTTCCCCAATTTCTTGTGTAGTAACTTCCTGTTTACCTGCATTGAACACCGTTTTTTCAACGTCATCAATTAATGCCTCAACCTGCTCCAAACTGATAGGACGCTTGTGAATAGCCTTGATGATACCTTGCTTCACTTTCCATCGCTGGTAATTTTCATGTCTACCATCTTTCTTTATTACCATCGAACTCACTTCCTCTACACGTTCATAACTGGTATATCTACGGCCACATTTCAAACATTCCCTTCGCCTGCGGATGGCATTCCCTTCTAAAGAGGTTCTGCTATCAACAACCTTACTCCGAGAATGGTTACAGAAAGGACATTTCATAAATTTTTCCTTATCACTTTTAATTTACTACATCATATTGAAATATTTTCGTCCTAAAATATATACACAATATATAGTATACATAAAAATATATAAATATTGTATTTTACTACTTTATCATATTTCAAGAAATTTGTCAAGAATAAAATGACAGAATCGTATCACCATATTTTTCAGTACGATACTTTTTGAGGGGAGGGTACTCTTCTAAGGGGGGATTAAAACTACTGTGTTCCAGTATAATAATTGAATTATGTTTTGGTATGTTCAATAGGATTAGACTTCTAATTAGTGCTTCCCATTTATCAAATTTATAAGGTGGATCCATAAAAATAATATCTATACCTTTTGGGAGTAGTTTTACCTCTTGTGGCAATTCTGCTTTAATGATGATTGCCTTCTCAGTAAGATGTGTTTTTTTTAAATTCGTTTCTATATATTGTATGGCTTTGATTGATTTTTCTACAAACCATGTCATCTTTGCCCCACGGCTTAAAGCCTCAATACCGTTAGCCCCGGTGCCGGCAAATAAATCAAGGAATGTTGCTCCCTCAAGCTTGCGACCAAGAATATCGAACAAAGAAGTGCGTACACGGTCTAATGTAGGTCTAATTTCTCTACCACGGGGGGCGAATAATATAGTTCCTTTTGCTGTTCCAGCTATTACTCTCATTGGTTAATCTTTTTTGAATTTTAATAAAATAAGATAAATTATAATGACTTGGATTGTTTGGAATTAAAAATAGAAAAACACGTTTTATGCGTATGTGTATAAATTGGATATTTGTCAATTATTAAACTCACATGTCCTGTATAAGTATCTTTACCTGAAACTTTGTATCTATTTGTTTTACAATAACTTATAAAACTCGCATTCAAAAAATCTAATTTGTTAGATACAATGTGTATAAATTGTGGAAAAGTTTATCTTAACCTATCTATTTCATATAAAAACTTGTGTGAATATTTTTTATTATCAGTTTCTTATTATACCGAAACAGATGAAGATATCTCCGATATTTTGGAGTATTTCTCAATTATCGGGTCAATAATTTCCCTAACAAATTCTTCGGTTTGTTGTGGTGCCCTTCCTACAAAATCTTTTTCATCAAGGCAGTTCATAATTTCTTCTTTAGTAAGTGGGAAATCTGGGTCATTAGCCAACCGTTCTAACAAATCATTTTCTTGCCCTTCATTTTTAACCCATTCCCCAGCAGATTGTGCATGTTTCCGAATAATTTCATGTAGTACTTGACGGTCTCCACCTTTTTTCACTCCTGCCATTAATAATGATTCCGTTGCCATAAAAGGCAATTCTTCGCGGACATGCTTAGCTATCACCTGCGGATACACGACAGGATTTTCCATAATATTTAGATACAGATTAAGCATTCCGTCGGTTGCCATGAATGCTTCTGGAATGATAATCCGTCGTATCGCAGAATCGTCTAAA
>JAIWNQ010000209.1 GCA_020216745.1 Candidatus Hydrogenedens sp. | reverse complement strand
GTGCGTTCCATCCATTGCACAGCGGTTGTAAACCCACTATATATAGGGATACCCATAACAAAGCGAGCCAGAGCACATGCCCGCTCTGAACGCATAGGGTTACGTTTATAAGGCATTGCAGAACTACCCACCTGTGATTTTTCAAAGGGTTCCTCTATTTCTTTCATGTGTTGGAGTAAACGCAAGTCCGTCGCAAACTTGTGAACAGATTCCCCTATCCCTGCTAAGATTTGCAATACGTGAGTATCTATTTTTCGTGTATATGTTTGTCCTGATACAGGTATCGAAGATACAAATCCTAATTTTTCAGCAATAAGACAATCTAATTTTTTTACCTTTTCATGGTCACCATTAAAAAGAACTAAAAATGATGCTTGCGTCCCTGTTGCTCCTTTTACACCTCTGCATCGCATTTCAGATAGGAAAAACTCAATGTGCCTTAAATCTAAAACAAGGTCTTGCGCCCATAGACATGCCCGTTTCCCAACGGTGACCAGCTGTGCTGGCTGAAAGTGAGTATAACCTAATGTCGGTAAATCTTTATAGTGGATTGCAAAACTCTTTAAACGTTTTAAAATCGCAACAATTTTATTCCGTATCAGTAAGAGCGCCTCTCGAATAAGGATTGCATCGGTGTTGTCTGTAACAAAACAGCTTGTTGCCCCCAAATGAATAATCGGTTTTGCTTTTGGGGCAACATCCCCTAAAGTTAATATATGTGCCATAACATCATGTCGTGTTTGTTCCTCATAAGCTCTCGCTTTTTCAAAGTCAATGTCCTCTAAATGATTTTTCAACTCGTCAATTTGTTCATCAGAGATTTCTAATCCTAATTCTTTTTCAGCTTCAGCGAGAGCCAACCAACATTTCCGCCACGTTGAGAATTTTTTCTGAGGACTCCACAGGGCTATCATTTCTTTTGTGGCAAATCGCTCAACAAACGGGCTTACATACGTGGTATAGTCAATCATACCATTATTCCTCAGATACATTATATTTGATTTGTTTAAAAATTATTGAACTGATGCTCACCATCATTTAGCGTAAACAGGAGAATTTTGAATAGCAATATCAAAACCTTCGTCTGTTGCCATTGCACTGACCGCAGTTATCGGATGTGTACGTTCTGAGAAAACACCACCACCAAGAATGAAAGCACATGCCTCTTCCGCAGTAAGAGCAGGGAAAACACCCCCATGGCAAGAACTAATATAGTTTTCTTCATACGTTGCTACATAAAAAAATCGTCCTGGTTTTAAGTCCATTCTGCACACCTCCAACCCATCCGAACGAACAATACCCAACCATCCTGAACCTTCAGCCTTATCAATAACCGCTACAATTCGCGGTGTAGCATAATCATCTTTTTCAAAATCAAGTGCAATGAGTGTTAAAGCAATAGCGTCCCGTGTCGGCATCCCATTGATTATTTTTTCTGCAATTGGGTCTGTGTGACTCCCATTACTTAAAACTGCAACTTCCCCATCCAAAACACTCTTTAAACAGTTATAAGAAATATATGGATTTTTTTGAAGGTCTGCCTCATGTCCTGCTAAAGGAGTTATAGTTACTTTATTTTTTCCCAACACCGCTTGACGGTTTGGAAATGAACGACTTGAAACACGATACATAGCACACAGTCTACCATCTTCAGTTTGAGCAACAGACACGATTCTCCCTATGTACATAAGAAAAACATCCTTTCTCTTTTTAATTGTAATAATATTTATTTCTATCGGTATATCTATAGTGAGACTTTTTATTATACAAAGAATAAAATGCATTTACAACATCGATAATTTATTTTTCATAAATTAAGAATCTTCAACATAAAATTTTTAATAACACGTTTAAATATTTGTAGAAATAATTCGTTTATTTTTAAAGATGGATGTGGATTAGGAACTTTTTTCATTTTATTGATATAATAATTTAAAAAATACTATAAAGATAGACTATGAATCCGAAAAATCGAAATATTGTCTCGTTTCAGCACGTAACACGCGAACAAAAATCTGTGTTGCGGGTAAGGGACGATTCTGTTCCTCTTGCGGAATGGAAAGATGAGGACTTAATGCTTGCTTTCGGTGAAGGGAACGAAGAAGCGTTTGCGGAGTTACTTCGTCGACATGAACGTAGTGTCTTTAATTATATGTATCGTATGATTCATAACTGGCATATCGCAGAAGAGTTAACTCAAGAAGTATTTATGGCTATTGTAAGCAATGCTTCTCGTTATCAACCAACTGCAAAATTTACAACCTATTTATTTACTATTGCGAGTAATATTATTTCAAAAGAATGGGGGCTCCAGAATCGTCGACCTCGATTCTTTAGTTTATCTCAATGGTGGAATTCTAAAGATAGTCCAGATGATAATCACGATTGGAGCCCAATAGAACATCAAGCAGACCCACGTCTAAGCGTCTGGAAAAAAACAAAGTGCAAAGAAATTTCGGAAGCCATAAACGAAGCATTGAAAAAAATACCAGTTGAACAAAGGGAAACCTTTGTGTTACGTCGCTTTTTAGACCTCTCCTATGAGGAGATTGCAAATATTATGGATATACCCATTGGCACAGCCAAAACCAGGGTTCTCCGCACCGAAAGAGCGTTAAGACCTTATTTAGAAGAATTTCGTGAATATCTAAATGAACATTAAATTTGATGTTTTAGAAACTTTATTGAAGGTATATAGATTTAATATATAGACTAAAAAGAAAATAATATATTATGATATTAAAACACCCTACACGGACACAGTTGATAACCTATGCAGAGGTTCTCGTTGATGGCAAGGGTCCTATTTTCTCGGGAATTGCAAGGCATCTAAGTCAATGTCCGCAATGTAAAGCCGAAGTGGATGCAATTTGTGCATCACTAAAATTCTTTGATTCTGCCCGAGAGGTGGAACCACCAAAAGAGTTGACACTGGAAATTTTAAAAAGGGCAAAAGAACAAAGAAAACAAATAGAAATCATACCCACCCCTTCAAAAAGAAATTCCCCTATCTTCATTTCAATTTGTGTTTTAATTTGGCTGATTTTAGGGTATTACCTTTTTGTAGAACATTATCCAACTATAAATGCTATATCGACACCAGAAAATATAAATACCTTTGCTAAAATCACTACACAAGTAACAAAACCAACTCGTGAAAAAGATGTTACACGAGATTTAAAACATGAAATCGAAGTATTAGGCTCTGCACTATCGCCCTTATTACAAAACGCTCAAGGGTACTCGATATACCCCTTAAAATCTGTTTCTGTAATTGACCAGGAATTGGAATCGGCTCAAGTAGCATTGCGGAAAAATCCAGGGTGTCCACGTGCCAATGAAATTTTGCAGAAAGCTATGAAAGAAAAAGCAGAACTACTTAAACAAATATATCTTGATAGAATGCTTTAAAAATATAATATAATTACATTTTAACCACAAATAACCCACCAAACAATAATAAAAGCAAATTTAATAGATAAAAAAGACACAACTTGGATAGATATCAGAAAAGAGGTTTTTATCTATTCAAGATTTTTCAAACGTACAACATTATGCCCTTTTTAAGAAAGTGGAGCGGACCCAGCCCCAATTTAGAATTAGATGCAATAATGAAACAATGATAAGGACAATTCCACCCCCTTCATGTAAGACCTCAAACATCTTATGTGAAAGTGAATGATGGAAAAGACCTGTACTTGCCTGATTGATAAACAGGAGTAAGAGGATAGGGTTGATGACTTTTAACATGGTCGCCTTACTCATATTTTTCTCCTTTTTTGTTCTGTTATAGATGTAATTACATTTTAAACACATATATTATTCTGAAAGTTCCTATATCTTTCAAATCTGAAATATTATTTACAGGTTGAGTTTTAATTTAAAAAAATAGTATAATATAACACCTGCTTTTTCGCAGGATATTTTTTTTCTGAAAGGAGCATTTTAAGTTATGGGTTATAAGTATACAGAACTTAATGCACAAGTTGATGAAATGGCGACTCAGGCGTTGACTCCAGAGTTAAAAGAAGAATTAAATTCGTATCTTACATCGCCCGATGTTGACCAATTTCTGCAAGAGGGTATGATGCGGTTCCAAGAAGGGGAGGTTGTGAAGGGACAAGTGGTCTCTATTATGGATGACCGTGTGCTTGTGGATATCGGCTATAAAAGTGAAGGAGTTGTCAGAATTACAGATTTTCCTGACCGCTCTGAACTGAAAGAGGGAGTTACCTTCGATTTTTATATCGAGGTTCCAGAGAATGAAGAAGGTATGCCTGTTTTGTCTAAAACAAAGGCGGACCGTATTAAGAACTGGGAGTATGTCCAAAAGATATTTGAAGAAAATGGAACTATCGAAGGTACAGTTATCCGCAAGGTAAAAGGTGGGTTGAAAGTGGATATCGGCGTGGATGCATTTATGCCAGGAAGTCAAGTCAGCACAAGACCGATTAACGACCTCGATGAATTCGTTGGTAAACGAATGGAACTCCGAATTCTAAGTCTAAACCAGAAACGACGGAATGTCGTGGTTAGCCATCGAAAACTTTTAGAAGAGCGGAGAGAAGAGGAACGGAAACGACTTATTGAAACAATTAAGGTCGGTGCCATAGTTCAAGGTGAAGTAAAGAATATTACCGATTTTGGCGCATTCATCGATTTGGGTGGGTTAGATGGTCTTTTACACGTTTCCGATATGACGTGGGGCAGACCTAAAAATCCACATCAAATGTTAAAAATAGGTCAAAAGATTGATGTTATGGTTCTTACCTATGACCCCGAAACACATCGGGTGAGTTTAGGTCTGAAACAAAAGACACCAAATCCATGGTTAAATGCTATGGAGAAATATCCCGTGGGGTCGATTGTTACAGGAACCGTCATTAGCCTTGCTGATTATGGTGCGTTTGTCCAGATGGAAGATGGTTTAGAAGGGATGATACATATCAGCGAAATGAGTTGGACACGTCGTGTACGTCACCCATCCGAGATTATGAATATTGGTGATGAAGTCCATGTCATGGTTCTCCATGTTGACCCTGATGAACAAAAAATCTCTCTCGGTCTCAAGCAGACCCAACCCAACCCATGGAAAATGATGGCGGAAAAATATCCAGTGGGTTCCGTAGTCAAAGGTCGTGTTCGTGCAATTATGGATTACGGTGCCTTTATTGAAATTGAAGAAGGTATCGATGGACTACTCCATGTGGGCGATATTTCTTGGACAAAAAAAGTAACCAATCCTGCCGAAGTGTTGAAAAAAGACCAAGAGATAGAAGTGAAAATTTTAAGTATCGACCCAGAAATGGAAAAAATCAGTGTCGGCTTGAAACAATTAGAACCTGACCCATGGCAAGAACTAATTGAGAGTATGCCGATAGGAAAACATGTCGAAGTTGAGGTTAGCAAATTAGTTAGCTTCGGTGCATTTGCAAAGCTCGAAAATGGCATTGAGGGATTGATTCATCTCAGCGAAATGTCTATGGAAAAAGTTCAACGTCCTGAAGATTTTCTTCATGTCGGGCAGAAAGTTATGGCGAAGATTATCAGTATAAGCCCTGTCGAGAGGAAAGTTGGACTGAGTATCCGTGAATACCAAAAAGACTTAGAAGGTGAAATTATGCAAACCCATTCAGAAGCAGGAGAACCTGTTGATGTGGGTTCTATGCTAAAAGATGTGATTCCTGCTGAACTGCTTCAACAAGGTAAATCCATTGAAGAAGTAGCAGATAAATTAATCCATAATGGCAGTTCAAATATTACAACTTCAACAGAAGAAAGCAGTCAGGATACAACTCAAGGAACGCCTACGGAAGAAATGCCTGAAACAGCACCCGAAATAACAGCAAAAGAGGAGGATCCGGAGGTAGGTGTAGGTGAGGCGCCGAGTTCTGCGGCGCCAGAGGAAGAACCTCCGCCTACTGAATAATTCCAATAACAGCGGAGTATAGAAAGCAAAAGGCGCCGCAGAAACGAATTTCAGCGGCGCCTTTAACTTTAATCTTTGAATAAAATCTCACCTTAAATAAATAAAAAAATTTTAATCATTGTTATTAACATTAATAACGAAGAAGGAGTTGTTAACATGACTACAAAAAAACATGAATTAGCTGGCACCAAGATGAAAGGGGCAGATATGATACTTCAGGTGCTTGCCGATGAAGGTGTGAAGGTCATATTCGGTTGTAGCGGTGGAGCCATACTTCCTACTTACGATGCTATTTTCCGTTGGAATCGGGTTCATAAAGAGCACCCAATAAAGTTGATTGTCCCCGCTAATGAACAAGGGGCAGGTTTTATGGCTTCAGGATTTGCACGTGCATCAGGCGAAGTCGGTGTATTCCTTGTCACGTCTGGACCAGGAGCAACCAACGCAACCACACCTATCCGTGATGCGATGGCAGACTCTATTCCTCTGGTTATGATAAGTGGACAGGTTGCACGTTCTGCGGTAGGAACCGATGCATTTCAAGAAGCACCTGTCTTCAACCTAATGTCCTCCTGCGCAAAACATGTATTTTTAGTCGAAGAGCCTGAACATTTAGAAGAAATTGTTCGAACAGCCTTTTACATTGCCCGAACAGGACGACCTGGCCCTGTTGTTATCGACATCCCTAAAGACGTCCAAAATTACGAAGGTATTTTCAAAGGTAAAGGCCTTCTACCCATGCATGGCTATCAGAACCGAATGCAAAAAATTAATGACAACCAAATCACCCCTGAAGAGGCAAAAGAGTTTTTTACCTTACTAAGGGCATCTAAAAAACCTTTGCTCTATGTCGGAGGTGGAATCATCTCCAGCAATGCGGCACCAGCCCTTAACGAATTTGTAAATCATTTCCATATACCTGTGGTCACCACACTAATGGGCATCGGTTCCATAGACACAAAAGCCCCATTAGCTTTGCACATGTTAGGAATGCATGGAACAGCATATGCTAATTATGCTGTTATGGACTGCGATTTGCTCATTGCAGTAGGGGCACGCTTTGATGACCGCGTCGCAGGTTTAGCCAGTGAATTTGCTCCAAATGCAAAAATCGCTCATATTGATATTGACGCTGCCGAAATTGGAAAAGTGAAACCTGTAGTGTGGTCTCACAATGGTGATGCGGGCAAAGCACTTAAATCATTACTTCAGTATGGTAAGAACATTACCTGCCGTCATGAAGCATGGTTAAAACATATTCAACAGTTAAAACAAGAATATCCTCTAAATTACGAGCGTAATGCCCAGAAAATTCAACCACCAGAAGTTATAGAAGCATTGAATGATATTGTCAAAGGCGAAGCTATCTTTACTACAGGTGTAGGTCAACATCAAATGTTTGCCGCACAATATCTGCATATTAAACATCCGAGAACATTCATTACTTCGGGTAGTATGGGAACAATGGGCTTCGGTTTACCAGCCTCCATCGGTGCCAAATTAGCCAAGCCAAATAAGATAGTTATCGATATAGATGGAGATGGAAGCCTACGAATGAACTTCGGCGAGATGGAAACCTGCACCAATTACAACATCCCTGTAAAAATTCTCCTCATGAACAATCACGGCGACGGCATGGTGGTGCAATGGCAAACATTGTATTTCGAAGGTCGCTTCTCGGGGTCAGACAAATCACTGCATAAAAAGGATTTCGTTAAATCAGCAGAAGCAGACGGATTTAAATTTGCGAAACGAGTCACTCACCGAGAAGACCTGCGTAAAACACTCGAGGAGTTTATTAAGTTTGATGACGGACCTGCGTTTCTCGAAGTAGTTGTAGACAAAAAAGCACTTGTGTTTCCGATGGTAGGCCCAGGTGCAGGATATAAAGATATGGTCACAGGTCCCTTTATCAAATCACGCGAAATTCCAAAACCAGAGGAAGAACCGCAAGACGCTTCTGACGCTTTTGCAGAAGCATTCTAAAAGTTGCAAATTCTGTTTTATCTAATCATTAGGGCGGTATAAACGCTATACCACCCATTTTATTCTCGATTTTAACAGAACTACTGGAACAGGCCTAACTCCCTGATAATTCCTTTTCCAACTGTGCTACACGGTCAGGATGGTCAGATAAAATCCAGTTCACTTCAGATTGTAAATACTTTTTAATACTTTCCGGATTGTTGACCGTAAATACAAGAATTTGAATTCCTTTCTCCTTCATCTTTTTCATATCGTCATTAGTTATCTTAAAATAGTCCTCCATTTTTTCATTTATTGCCAACATCATTGCAGGTGGTTTGTATTCTTCCCATTTATTGTTTCGTAGAACTCTTAAAAATTCTTCAGCATCATAAGTGGTAAAACAAGTTTTAATTTGTGGTGCCTCGCTTCTAATTTTTTGAATAATCATTGGGTAAATTGATGCGAGGTAAACATTGTTAGTCATATTCCGCTTTAGGATAGGTTCAACAATGGGCTTTATGTTATCTACAAAAGGTTTAACTTCAAATAAAAATGTATGAGTTGGGAAGGCTTCAAGAACTTCGTCGAGTGTCGGGACTGTAATCCCCTTCCCACGATATGGATACGTCTGACCACCATCCGTCGTAAAATTAAACCCTGCATCCAACATTTTAATTTCTTTCAACGTCTTTTTACTGACCTGTCCCTGACCATTTGTTGTTCGTTCCACATCACTGTCATGCATAAGTACCGCAACGCCATCAGCTGTTAATTGTATATCCCCTTCAAGTAAGCAATTTTTCCATAGCGATGCCGTCTGTTGATAAGCAAACAATGTATTTTCGGGAAACAAAGCCTTTCCCCCACGATGTGCAGCTACTTTTGTTTGTATCCCTGATTTACCTTCTAAATCCGAAGCAGTAGCACCAGAAACTACAAAATTACAGCATGTCACAATGCTGATAACAACAAAACAGAGCCATTTATATTTACCACCCATAAAAAACTCCTTCATGTTTTGATTATTTTGACAGAAAAGCCTTAAACTAAGTTTCGTGATAAAATATAAGTATAATTTAACATTTTAACAGAAAGGAATATCTTATGGTGCAGTGGTTTGATAATCAAGTGGTAATAGTTACGGGAGCAGGTAGAGGTATTGGCTTTTCCACAGCCAAGCTGTTCGCCCAGTTTGGTGCTAAAGTGGTAATAAACGATTATGACACTGCTTGTGCAGATAATGCGGCAAGTGAATTAAAAAATGCTGGTTATCAAGTATTATCCGTACCAGGTGATGTTACTGACCCACAATATCCAGATTTGTTAATGAAAAAAACAGTTGAAGAGTTTGGAAAGATTAATGTCATCGTAAATAATGCAGGCTACACATGGGACGGTATGATACATAAAATGAGCGATAAACAATTTATGGCAATGTTAGAAATCCATAACGTCGCACCGTTCCGCATCATTCGTTCTTCTGCTCCATATATGCGTGAAGTTGCAAAACAAGAAAAAGCAGAAGGTAAAACCCCAGAACCGAGAAGCATAATCAATGTGTCTTCTCTATCAGGATTGCATGGCAATGTAGGTCAGGCAAATTACAGCACTGCCAAAAGTGGAATTGTTGGGTTAACAAAAACCATCGCTAAAGAATGGGGTCCTTTCGGAATTCGTTGTAATGCAGTGGCATTCGGATTTATCGAGACACGACTGACCCAAGACCAAGAAACAGGAGAGCAAATAGAGGTAGAAGGTGAAAAAGTACAGTTAGGAATTCCTGCTCACATGAAAGGGATGATAACCATGCTTATTCCTTTAGGTCGACCAGGCACACCAGACGAAGCAGCTGGTCCCATTGTATTCCTCGCTTCACCCCTTGCCTCATACATTACAGGTATTTGCTTAGAAGTTACAGGTGGATTACAAGTCTAATTTATGAAACCCCGAAATGACATACAGCTTGTCCGAACAATACCCGAACGGTGTAGGATCTGCTATACCTGCGTCCGCGAATGCCCCGCAAAAGCAATACGGGTAGTCCATGGACAAGCAGAAGTCATTCCAGAACGTTGTATCGGCTGTGGGAATTGCGTTAAGGTT
>JAIWNQ010000208.1 GCA_020216745.1 Candidatus Hydrogenedens sp. | reverse complement strand
TGCAGTCAAAAGGCTAAAGAAATATACAGCCCTATTGACGAGGTTATGCAAGTACTTAAAAACAAACAGCCCACCATCGCTTTATTAGCACCAAGTTTTCCCGCAGAATTTTCAGACTGTTCGCCATATCAGGTTTGTGGAGCATTAAAAAAACTTGGATTTACTTATGTAGTAGAAGTTGGTGCAGGTGCAGACCTTGTATCACGAGCGTATCGAAATCTTTTATCAGAAAATCCAGGACGTTCCTATATTGCCACAACATGCCCCGCCGTAGTTGCATATGTAGAACGATATTTCCCTCAATTAGTTCCTTTTTTGGCTCCAGTTGTTTCTCCTATGGTGGCAACTGCAAGAGCGACACGACGAATGTATGGAAAATGCTTCTTTGTCGTATTTATTGGTCCCTGCATTGCAAAGAAAGGTGAGGCACAATCCGAATCACTTGCTAATGAGGTAAATGAAGTTCTAACCTTTGCAGAAATGAGACAGATTCTTGATATAGCACTTCCAAATTGGAAAATAGACTCTAAAGAGATTCCCTTTGACCCTCCTATCTCCGGCCCTGGGAGCCTCTTTCCTATTAGCCGTGGCTTAATACAGTCCGCATCAATTCCAGAAGATTTAACAACGGGCAATGTAATTGTCGCAGAAGGCAGGTCAGACTTTGTCGAGGCGATTCGCGAGTTTGATGAAGGACATTGCCGACCCCATCTATTAGAAATATTAGCCTGTGAAGGTTGTATTATGGGACCTGGCTATTCACAAAAAGCAACGCTATATAGAAGGCGTTCCTATGTAAGCCAGTATGTGCAAAATAAATTAAAACATATTGACTGGCAGTTATGGCGACAACAAATGGCTCTTCTGGCTCAAATTGAAATGTCCCGCAAATATATCCCCTATGAACAACATTCACCACAACCAACATCTGCCCAAATTGAAGAGATTATGCATACCTTAGGCAAGTTTAAGCCAGAGGATGAATTAAATTGTGGAGCGTGTGGTTATGATACTTGTTTAGAACACGCAATAGCGATTTATAATGGACTTGCTCAGACAGAAATGTGTTTACCCTTTACCATTCAGAGATTAAGAGAAACAATACAAAATTTGGCAGAATCAAACAAAAAATTAGAAAAAACACAAGAAAACCTTATGCAAGCTGAAAAATTAGCAAGTGTCGGCCAGCTCGCTGCAGGTATTGCTCATGAACTTAACAATCCATTAGGCGTATTGCTCATGTATGCACATCTACTTCTGGATGAACATGGTATTGATGAGTCTCTGAAAGAAGACCTAAAAATGATTGTAACACAAGCAGACCGTTGTAAACGGATTGTTTCTGGACTACTACATTTTGCAAGACAAAATAAGATTAACATTGAAACAACAAATGTGCCAAGACTTATTGAACATGCATGTAAATTGGTTATTATCCCGCCAGAAATTAATGTTAAAATAGCTGACCACATGAAAAATCCAACAGCAGAATTAGACAAAGACCAAATCATTCAAGTCTTAACCAATTTAATCACGAACGCAGTACAGGCAATGCCCCATGGTGGCACCTTAACACTCATAACAGAAGATTCACCAGATGAAATATATATCACAGTAGAAGATACAGGGACAGGTATCCCAAAAGAAAATGTAACCAAAATATTTGAGCCTTTCTTTACAACAAAAGAAATGGGGAAAGGCACAGGAATGGGGCTTGCCATTACTTACGGCATTGTGAAAATGCACCGTGGGCAAATTACCGTAGAATCAAATGACAATCCTAAAGATGGCCCAACAGGAACAAAATTCTATATTTCACTTCCAAGGTATGCTACGCCCGCAAATGAAGTTAAAGAGATGGATATGAAAGATTGGTTAGAGGCACAAGAAGTTATAGAAAATTCACAAAATACTGCTACGTAATATAAACAGAGGATGTGCTTTATGAGAGAAGAAACTTTCAATGTATTAGTTGTAGATGATGAACCTGGAATACGTATTGGAGTTGCCCGCGTCCTCCAGAATTTTTCTATTGAATTAACAGAAGTAGATTGTAAAGTATCTTTCACTGTAGATACGGTAAACAGTGCGGAAGAAGCCATCGAAAAAATTAAAACAAAGCCACCACATATCCTTCTGTTAGACAATAAACTACCTGGAATGAGCGGTTTAGAAGCGTTAGAAAAAATTGTTGCAATGAAATTATTAGAAACATATACAGTCATTATTACAGCTTACGCTTCTATCGAAACGGCTGTTAAAGCAACCAAACATGGTGCCTACGACTTCCTTCCAAAACCGTTTACCCCAACAGACCTTAAAAGCACAATACATAAAGTAGTAAAACAACTCATTATAGAAAGAAAAGCAAGAGAACTGGAAGAAGAGAAAAAACGGATGCGTTTTGAGTTTATCTCATTACTTGCACATGAACTCAAAGCACCCTTAAATGCTGTGGATGGTTACCTCCGAATATTAAAAGATATGAACATGAATGATAATCCTCAATTGTGCCAAGACCTTTTAGAACGTTGTCTCATTCGTAACGACTATATGCGGAAAATGATTAATGACCTCCTTGATCTAACACGCATAGAGTCAGGACAGAAAAAGAGGGATATTATGGAGGTCAATTTAAATGAACTGGCAAAATTAGCCATTGAAACCTCTTTAGTTGAGGCACAAAAACGAAACATTACCATAACACTTCATGCTGAAGAGCCCGTCATAATACGTGCTGACCGTGATGAAATGATTATTATTCTAAATAACCTCATCTCGAACGCAGTCAAATATAACAAAGACAATGGGAAAGTAGATATCTATCTTCAAAAGGAACATAATAAAATTATTATTAAAGTTTCCGACACTGGTATAGGAATGACCCCCGAAGAATGTGCAAAGCTATTCCAGGACTTTGTGCGGATACGCAACAAAAAAACGGAATCTATTTTAGGAAGTGGATTAGGTTTGTCCACAGTTAAAAAACTTGCTCAAATTTATGGTGGCGATGTTTCGGTTCATAGTGTTCCTGATGAAGGAAGTACCTTCACAGTAGAACTCTGCGATTACCTTGAAAAAGATGCAAACCCTTCCTAACCCTGTTAGTCCATAACTCACCCTATCCGATGCGTCCGACCCGTCCTACGTATCCGACCACCCTAACAATTAACCATTCGTATTTAAGCCTAACAATTTACTATTATTTAAATAATATTTATAAGTGAGGTTATTAATGAAGCATTTAATTTATTATTCATTAGTATTGTTAGTATTGGTTCTACCTTTGCTAAACATCTCTTGTAATGCTTACTTTGAAAGCAAGAAGAAAGTAGACGATAAAATGCTCTCCGAAGAAGAACGAGATGTATTAATGAAACATTCACCATCAAATGTTGACAATACGAATCTAAAGAAAAATATCGGTGATATAGAAAATGATTTACACTTCCTATTATGCATCCCTTCCTCAAAAGTACCCTCAAATGCAAATATACAAAAAGAAGAAGGGAGCCATGGAAAAGTATCACGGATGGAAGTGAAAATAACATCCCCATACCCTAAAGAAATGTTTGTAGAGTTGAGTATCTTGCCACGTGGCACTATTGACTATAAAAAATACCCTGTTCGAGTTGATGGTAAAATTATACGTGATGGAGAGACAATTAATGAATTCAAGACCGTGATTACTGCGTTAGAGGGTAAAGCTATACCAGTCCCGATGGACAACATGTATCCCTTACGATTTGAAGTAAAGTTATGGGATACAGAGCCAGAAGGAGATTCAACAATGCTTTTGTATGCACAAGCAAAATTGTCTTTATATTCTCCAGAAATAGACCCCAATACAATCTATCAAGATAAAGGGGACTTGAAGCCAATAGAGGAAACAGAAGTATTAAGTAATCCACTAAGGATAACATTAATGAAAGGCAAATAAAATGAACATTGTTTGTGTAGGTGCTCACCCAGACGATGCAGAATGGTATGCTGGTGGAAGCATGGTATATTGGGTAGAGAAAGGACATACCGTTTACGCCGTTTCTGTTACGAACGGCGATATTGGACACCATATTATAGAGCCCGAAGAATTAGCACAAATACGACGTATAGAAGCCCAAGAATCCGCCAAAAGAGGGGGGTATAAATCCATTATCCTGGATTTTCCCGACGGTTCATTAATGCCATCATTAGAAGCACGCAAAACCCTTGTTAAACTATTGCGTGAATTAAAGGCAGATGTAGTTTTGACACATCGCCCCGTTGATTATCATCCCGACCATAGGGCATGTGGTATTCTTATACAGGATTCAGCCTTCCTTGTAACTGTGCCCCATTTTTGTCCTGAAACACCCTCTCTAAAACAAAGTCCAATCTGTCTTTATATGATGGATATCTTTCGTAAACCACTACCATTTACTCCAGACTTCGCTGTTGATATTACAAATATAATAAATAAAAAATGGGAATTACTCGATGCAATGACGTCACAAATGTATGAATGGCTCCCTTGGTTAGATGGTCAAATAGAATCAGTTCCCAATAACCCCGAAGAAAGAAAAAAATGGCTCATGGAGAGATGGGACGCTCTGTTTAGAATGCCATCTATCTACTACCGTTCGCTGTTTGAGAATGAATTGAATCAATATAAAGAATCCTTTGAATATGTTGAATTTTTCGAACAATGCGAGTATGGAAGACCACCTGCTCGAACAGAACTTGAAAGTTTATTTACACTGATACGACAAGGACAGGACAGATTAATATAAATTAAATGAGGAAAAAATAAATATGATTAAAAACTCGTTATTATTAGGTTGGTTCTTGTGTGCCATATTATCGTTTAGTGTCTGGTGTGAAGACATTACGGGGACTTATGCCCGCATTATCTCTCAGGGACATGGAGAAGTAACAACAACACCAACACATGTAGATTTCGAATTTACTCGATTAGCACAAGATAGTAGTTTCGACCTTGCATTTAAATGTATCCAGGATTTTGAAACAAAACTACGATTAAAGTTTACAGAAGAAAGTCCACGTCCTGTTGAAATTCAAGTTATTGGTCCACTATATCGTTTGGAGAAAGAACCACAAATAGAAGTTCAAGCCAGAGTTAGCTTCTCTTTGGCAGGCATTGTAGCCGTAGAAAACGGTCCTCAACTTTTTGCAAAACTATGGGATAAAATGAGGGCGATGGCAAATGAATTCTCTGCGGAACTAAAAGGACCATATTTGCGAGTTCAAAATGAAGAAATGGTTATTCGTTCTGCTATTAACTCTGCAATCGAAAATGCTTATCCCTATGCAGACGCATGTGCCGCTTCATTGAAAGGCGGTATCTATGCCGTTGATAAAATTGAAGTTAACAAAGTAGATTGGGACTATGCTGGAAAAAAAGAAGGCGATGCTATCTCACTATCAGAAATCCGTTGCAAAGCATCCGTCACTGTTACATACTTGGTAGGTCAGTTATAATTATCCCTTAAGGAGTGTCGCTTTCTTAGGATTGTCAAAAGGTATCCAAAAGTAAAATCCAATATCCTTGTCATATTTTATTATTCCGCCATGTTCTTCAATAATTTCTTGGACAAGGGATAAACCTATACCGAAATGATGGGATTTTTTAGTTGTTGTGAATGGAACAAAAAGTTTGTTTATAAAATCTTCTTTTATCCCAGGACCATTATCGTGTATAGCAACTACAACGCCATTATTTTCCTCATTACATGATATTTTAATAAGTCGCGAATGCGGTTCACTGCTTTCATTTAACTCAACATTATCCTCAGCATTTTTAATAAGGTGGATAAGGGCAAATTGTATCCCAGTGGTATCAACAACAATCGGTTTTATTGGGGTCTCTATATGCTTCTCAATATCAATTTTGAGCACCTTATGATAGTAACTACGTAGAGTAAGCACCTTATCTATAAGTTTAGGAATTTCTACCAATGCAACTGACAAATCTTTTGCACGTGTAATTGTATAGAGACTATTAATGATTTCCGCACAGGCTCGGACACTGTCAATAATTTTTTCAATTAACCGTTTATGCTCCTCATTTAATGACGGCTCCAACTGCAATAATTCCGCATACGCCATTATAGCACCTAAGTAGTTATTAGCATCATGAATAACACTATTAATACATAATCCTGTAGTGGCAATCTGATGTAATTTTTTTAATCGTTCATCCCAGTCGGGAAAGATTTGATGAAACTCCGATTTGCCCACAGTTAATCCTTAACATTTACAGGTTGAAGAATACTATTTAAATCTAATACTTCTGTAATTGATTTTTCAAACAAAACAGAGCCCTTCGAAGAATCTAAATGAAAGGAAAAACCTAATAAAATAAGCAGAGACACTAACAGCATCCTCTTCGCCCGAGTCAGGAGTGTTTGTTTTTTAAAAGGTAGTCCCCGCATCCCTGCTAACACACCTTATTATTCATCTGTTCCAGTTATAGTTTTTAGTGCCCGTTTTTGCCAAATCTTGCCACCACAGCACCAGCAAACTCGCTACATTTTACCTCTTGGGCTCCTGTAGTTAATCGTGCAAAGTCATAAGTAACAATGCGGTCCTGAAATGTCTTTGTCAAACCACGAAGTATTACTTCAGCAACTTCGTTCCAACCGATATATTCAAACATCATAACCCCAGATAGGATAAGACTACTTGGATTAACTTTATCCAAGTTTGCGTATTTTGGTGCTGTTCCATGAGTCGCTTCAAAAATTGCGAAACCATTCTCATAGTTAATGTTAGCACCTGGAGCAATTCCTATCCCGCCGACCTGAGCAGCTATTGCATCGCTCATGTAATCCCCATTAAGATTCATTGTGGCAATAACATCAAATTCACGAGGGCGAGTTAAAATTTGCTGTAAGAATATATCCGCAATTGTATCCTTAACAAGGAGTTTATTTCCTGGATCCCCATTACAATCATTCCAACAAACAGCAACATCTGCAAATTCTTCACGTACTAATTCATACCCCCAGTTCAGAAAGGCACCTTCAGTATATTTCATTATATTCCCTTTATGAACAAGGGTAACGGAACGTCTCCCATGGGCTAATGCATATTTTATTGCGGAGCGGATAAGCCTCTTTGAACCTGTTTCGCTAATAGGTTTAATACCGATTCCAGAATCAGGCTTAATTTTCCAGCCGAACTCCTTTTGACAGAACTCGATAAGTCTCGTTGCCTCTGGTGAGCCCGACGGAAATTCAAAACCCGCATAAACATCCTCTGTATTTTCACGGAAAATAACAACATCAACATCATTTGGATTCTTTACTGGACTCGGAACACCCGGAAAATAGCGAACGGGACGAACACAAGCAAATAAATCAAGCATTTGCCTTAGTGTTACATTTAAACTCCGAAAACCACCACCGACAGGGGTCGTTAATGGCCCCTTTATTGTAATTCGGTACTCTCTAATCTTCTCCAATGTCTCATCCGGAAGATAGGTATTAGCAAGCTTTTTGGCTTTTTCACCTGCATATAATTCCATCCAGGCAATTTTCCTCTTCTTGCCGTAACAAAACTCCACAGCCGAATCAAATAAAAATTTAGACGCTTTCCATATATCAGGACCTATTCCATCACCTTCTATGAAACCGATAATAGGTTGATTTGGAGTTTGCACCATTCCATCTTTAAAAACTATTTTTTCACCTTTCGGAACGTTAATTAAAGAGTTTGCCATCCTTCGACCTCCTTCTAAATATGATAATTACCATCTCAGAAATTATCAGTGTGTTGATTTATTCTTTGCGGAAAATGAACGCTCCGCTCATTTAGTTAGCTTCAGGTAAGGATAGTAAGCGTGCTTCAAGGATGTGAGGCAATTTTGCACAATCATTGAGCACATCTTCTGATAGAGGTTGATCAAGATTCAAAACAGTGAGAGCAAGCCCACCTCGGGTATCTCTGCCCAACATCAAGTTAGCAATATTTATACCTGCCTCACCTATTCGTGTGCAAAGCCTCCCAATAACAAGGGGCTTATCTTCATTACGGCAAACCAACATGTGCCCCTCTGGCTTTGCATCTACACGCATCCCATCAATACTGCATATACGTGCATCTGTTTTATGGAACAATGTGCCCGTTACAACATGCGACTCCTGGTCTGTCTCTACACGAAGGGATATTTCAAAGGCATAGTTAGAAGGACGTGCTGTCTTACGTTCATTACATTCAATGCCACGTTCTTTAACTTGTACTGGTGCACTCACCATATTAACAGTTTCCACTAACGGCTTCAAAAATCCTGTCAAAATAGCCGCAGTAATAGGATACGTATCGGTCACACCTATCTCGCCTGCATACTCAATTTGCAGTGATGTCGGACGACCGCGAGTATACAGCGATTGGAACATCCCGAGTCGTTCTCCCAAATCAATAAGCGGTTGGAGTGTTTTACGTGTTTCTGGGTCGATACTCGGAACATTTACCGCATTTACGATAGCTCCTGTTGTTAGAAAATCGACCATCTGTTTCGCAATATCAACCGCCACTACTACCTGAGCCTCTTCTGTCGAGGCAGCAAGGTGTGGAGTTAAGATAACATTATCTAAACCAAGAAATGGATTATTCACTGGCGGCTCAGAAGTATAAACGTCAAGGGCTGCACCTGCTATTATTTTCTCACGCAACGCTGTAGCCAAATCCTCTTCATTAATAATACCACCCCTTGCACAGTTTACGATACGGCATGTAGGCTTCATCTGTCTTATTTGTTCCAGACGAATCATATTATTCGTCTTTTCTGTTTTGGGTGTGTGGACTGATATAAAATCAGACTGTTGTATCAATTCCTCTAAACGTACCAACTCCACTCCTAACGATTCAGCTTTCAATGGTGTTAAAATCGGGTCATGTGCAAGAACCTTCATTTCAAATGCTAATGCACGTTTTGCCACAGCGCCTCCTATCCTTCCTACACCTATAATGCCCAACGTCTTTCCGCGTAATTCTACACCCATAAACTTTTTACGGTCCCACTTCCCAGCCATCATAGAATCATGAGCCGCTGGTATATTTCGGCAAAGTGCTAACAGAAGAGCAAAGGTATGCTCACAGGCGGATATAGTATTTCCACCTGGAGTATTCATCACAACAATGCCCATTTGCGTGGCATAATCTTTGTCTATATTATCCGTCCCAGCACCAGCCCTACCGATAACTTTTAAGTTTTTCGCATTAGCAAGAGCTTCCTTCGTGACTTTCGTGGCACTACGAACCACTAATCCATCATACTGGTTGATGATTTGTGCTAACTCTTCAGGTTTTTGAGGCGGTTTTACATCAATTTCAAAACCTGCCTGCTTAAATACCTCAATACCCTCTTCACTTAAATTATCTAAAACAAGTACTCTTGGCATTTTCTTTTCCTTTCTTTATTGCGCCCAATTTGGTTAACCCTAAAATTTAATAATAGATTTTATAGTTTATCAAAAATAATACCAAATTCGCAAATATTAGTAAAAATACATTTTATAAAACAATAATATATTTTGCATTGATTTAGTGTGTCAAACCCTATATATATATATATTACAAACTATTTGCAATATGTATTTTTAAGTTATTTTGTACAAATAACTTGTAGGTTTTCTATGTTTTGTTAACTACATCGGGTTTTTTCTGAGAGATTAAGAGTAAAACAATCCCAACCAATAAGAAATCAACAAATATTTTTAGCGGATGTGAACTTTTTGAACAACCACAATTCGTATTTTCATTTTGGTTGTTAATATCATTGTTACCCTCTGGTTTGTTTATTGTGCCTTCGTTATGAGAGCCTTCCGCAGGATGCCCTTCATTGATTCCTTCACCCTCGTCTGTTCCTTCCTTGGTTTGTCCTTCCGTAGTAGCACCTTCGGCAGATACCCCTTCACCCTCATTTGTCCCTTCGCTGGTCTGTCCTTCCGTAGTAGCACCTTCGGCAGATGCCCCTTCACCCTCATTTGTCCCTTCGCTG